>JAZUJG010000026.1:0-7404 GCA_045642645.1 Acutalibacteraceae bacterium
TGAAAACTCTTTAAGCGGACTTGAATTTGCATACGGCATTCCCGGCTCGTGCGGCGGTGCCGCATTTATGAACGCAGGCGCCTACGGCGGCGAAATGAAGGATGTAATAGTAAAAATACACCACATTACACCGGACGGCGAGCGCGGCGAGCTTACAAATGAGCAGGCGGCACTCGGTTACAGAACATCGGCTTATAAATCCAATGACTGCATAATCACCGGCATTGAGGTGAAGCTCACCAAAGGAAATCCCGATGAAATTCGCGGTAAAATGGAAGAACTGATGAAACGCCGCAAGGATAAGCAGCCGCTTGAATACCCGAGCGCAGGCAGCACCTTTAAGCGCCCCGAGGGGTATTTTGCAGGTGCGCTTATAGAGCAATGCGGTCTTAAGGGCAAAGCCGTGGGCGGTGCCGCAGTAAGCGAAAAGCACGCAGGCTTTGTCGTGAATATCGGCAGCGCCACAGCCGCAGACGTTAAGGCGCTTATAGCGCTTGTGCAGGACACCGTAAAAAAAGAAACCGGCGTCACACTTGAGCCGGAAGTTATATTCCTGAGGTAATTATGTCATTTTCCGCAGATTTAAAAACAGAATTGTGTTCACTCGAAACCTCCGCCTGCTGTAAAAAGGCGGAGGCTTTAGGTATGCTTTTATTCGGCAGAGCCTTTGGTGCAAATGAAATTTCACTTATGACGGAGCTCCAATGTGTTGCTATGCGTTACGGTGATTTTCTGCGCGAGCTCACGGGTGTTGTGCCGATTATAAAATGCTCAAAAGCAGGCAATTATAAAGTTTATATTGATAAAAAAGAAGACAGACTGAAAATCCTTTCGTTTTTCGGCTACACCGGCAATGAGGTTTCGCTGCGAGTAAACCATGCGAATTTTGAAAATGCTTCGCAGGATGAAAACGGTGATACGGATGATATCTGCTGTTTCAAGTCATTTATACGCGGTGCTTTTTCCGTTTGCGGCAGCATAACGGACCCCGAAAAAGACTATCATCTTGAATTCACCACACCCAAAGCAAAGCTTGCCGCCGACCTTTCAAAAATAATAAACGAAACCGGCCTGAATGTTAAAACAGTCATACGCAGCAACAGCAATGTGCTTTACTGCAAGGAAGCGGAAAGCATTGAAATGTTCATAGGTGTTATGGGCGCAGGCAACACATTTGTAAGAATGATGCAGACGCGCGCCATGAAGGAGCTTATAAATCAGACCAATCGCAGAACGAATTTCGAAACGGCAAATCTCGGCAGAACGATTATGGCGGGTATGCGGCAGACAAAGCTTATTGAGAAAATACTCACCAAAATCAAACTCACCGATATGACCGAGGACCTCGCACAGATATGCACACTGAGGCTCGATAATCCCGAAGCCTCGCTTGATGAAATAGGCAAGCTTGCTGCACCGCCGCTGTCGCGTTCTGCAGTCGGCAGGCGTTTTAAAAAGCTTGATGAAATCGCTCGGGAGCTGGGACTTGAATGAAAGAATTTATAATCAACAAAAATGATGCGGGGCAGCGGCTCGACAAGTATCTTACAAAATCCTTCCCCCTGCTTCCGCAGTCACTTATGTATAAGTATATAAGAAGCAAGCGTATAAAGGTAAACGGTAAACGCAGTGAAATATCATACAGACTGCAGCTTGACGATACCGTTTCGCTCTACATAAACGATGAATTTTTTGCTCCCGCACAGCCGAAATTCGACTTTTTAGGCGCAGGAAAAAACATAAAAACAGTTTATGAGGATGAAAACATACTGCTTATGGATAAGCCCGCAGGGCTTCTGTCGCACCCGGATGAAAGCGAATATGTTGACACCGCCATAACACGAGTAAAGCGTTACCTTTACGAAAAAGGCGAATACAATCCCGATGACGAAACCTCGTTCGCTCCGGCGCTCGTAAACAGAATAGACCGCAACACAAGCGGTATTATTATTGCCGCAAAAAATGCGGAGTCGCTGCGTATATTGAATGAAAAGCTCAAAAACAGAGAACTGCACAAGCTGTACCTGTGCGTAGTAATCGGCAAGCCGAAAAGCGAAAGCGGCATTATGACCGGCTACCTCGAAAAAAACGAAAAGCAAAACAGAGTATATATAAGCACCAATTCCACCGATGCCTCAAAAAGCATATCCACAAAATACAAGGTGCTCGGTACCAAAAAAGGTCTGTCGCTTATTGAAGTTGAGCTGCTCACCGGCAGAACACACCAGATTCGCGCACATTTCGCCTCGGCAGGTACTCCCCTCCTTGGCGACGGCAAATACGGCACCAACGAGCAAAACAAAAAGTACGGCGGATATAAAAAGCAGTTTTTGTATTCATATAAGCTGATTTTCGATTTCAAAACCGATGCGGGTATTTTGCAGTACCTCGACAAACGCGAATTCACCGTTGAGGATGTATGGTTTGAAAAAGCATTTTTTGACGGTACTATATAAAAAACAAACGGGTTGTGACGATTATTCATCCGTCACAACCCTGTTTTTTATTAAGCATATCCGTAAGTCAGCAACTGCCAACTGCCGCCATCTTCCCTTGCGAGATACCAGCTGTATGTATGAACATCACCTACTGCAAGGCTGCCGTCACCTTCTTTAAGCACCTTGAATTCGGAATCAAATACAAGGCATTCAACAAAGTCCGCATTGTAATCAAGGCAGTAATCGAGATGTTCGGCGCTCTCATCATCACCCACATACGAAAGGTAATGAAGCTCAACTGCGCACTCAAAATCATTAAGCTGCTTTTTCACAACATCGGCGGCAGCATCAATATCCTTGTGAGTGTATTTTTGCGATTCGCCGTATTCAATCCGCATTTTTGAGAAATCATTGCCGACCTTGCCGCAGGCGCAAATGCACACTACCAACGCAAACGCAGTGCAAAGTACTTTGACTATGCTCCCCTTAACCAACTTTCTTCTCCTCATCGTCAGGCTCCTCCGTTTTTATTTCGTTATTCGTTCTCGGCTTTTTCACAAAGCCCATACGCGAAAACAGGGCCGGAAAAACTGCGGAAATTATCATAGCCGGAACGGTTATATACATAACGCTGCCGTTAAACAAGCCATAATAGAGGTATGACGGTGCATTAAGTGTGGCGTAGGTATTCATAAACGACGGAACGAACAGGCAGAACACGCCGAACACCGCCGCAAGACCGAATATCGTCCACACGGTTACGGTGTAAGCCTTAACAGAGCCCCTGCCGTTAAAGAGTCTGCCTACCACATAGTAGATGAACGGACCGAGCAGGAACGCAATAACAAGCGCCGCATAGTATAACGGTCCGTGGAAACGCCTGTCAAATCCGAAGCCCTCGGAAAAATATGTTAAACGGTATATTACACACAGCGCCGCGTGAGCAAAAAGCAGTGCGATTACTGCCGCCACGGTGCCGCCTTTTTTCTGTTTCATAATTTCACCTCGCCCCCATAGTAACATATAGCAATGCCCCTTGCAATAGAGTTTGAAGAAATGAAACAAATTCTTAATATTTGTGAGATAATTAAAGGAAAACACCGTCGAGGCTTCTCCCCAACGGTGCTTATATAAATTTCTCTTTTCCATACGCACCGACTGTGCGCAGTTTAAACATTGTGGATTTTTTCGCAGATTGCGTCAGATTTGTTCGTTTGCGAGACCGACGCGTACGCAGGTACGCGAGTTTGTCGAGCAACGGGCAAATATGGCGTGATATGCGGAAAAAGATCAGTCTGCCGAGTAAGGAAGAAGGGCAATATGTCTTGCTCTCTTGATAGCGGTAGTGAGCTCTCTCTGATGATAAGCACAGGTACCTGTTACGCGGCGGGGAAGGATCTTGGCTCTTTCCGAAGTATAACGGCGAAGCTTAGCAACATCCTTATAATCGATAGTATCAACCTTCTCAACGCAAAAAGCGCAAACTTTCTTGCGGCCTTTTTTGTTAGGACGGCGATCGCCTTTTTCAAATGCCATAATAATTACCTCCTGTTAGAATCAGAACGGCAGATCATCGTCATCAGCCAACGCAGCAAAGTCGTCGGCACTGCCGTTAGCGAAAGACGGTGCAGCACCTGTTGCTCTGGGAGCGGCTGAAGTGCCTGATTCATTTTTTGAACCGCAAAAGCTGACGTTGTCTGCTACGATTTCAAAGGTATTGCGTTTGATACCGTCTTTTTCATAAGAGCCTGTCTGAATAGAGCCCTGAACGGCAATCATAGAACCCTTGGGGAAATATCTCGTAACGAACTCGGCAGTCTGTCTCCAGGCTACTACGTCAATGAAGTCGGTCTTTCTTTCTTCGCCCTGCTTAACAAAAGCGCGGTCTACCGCAACTCTGAAACGGGTAACAGAAACGCCGCTGGGAGTCTGGCGAAGTTCGGGATCAGCTACTAATCTGCCCATAATTACTGCACAATTAAGCATCTTTCACACCTCTTACTTTTTAATGATAAGTGAACGAAGAACACCGTCCGTAATTCTGAGAACACGGTCAAGCTCTGCCGGATAGTCGGCTTCGCAGGTGTGGTTGTAGAGAACATAGTAGCCGTCTTCTTCGTCGTTGATGGGATATGCAAGCTTACGCTTACCCCATTCGTCAACGCTGTCAACAGTACCGTTCTCAGCCATCATCGCCTCAAACTTTTTGGAAAGCTCCTGAGCAGCCTCCTCACCGTTAGCTACGGAATAGACAATAATAGTTTCGTAATTTACTGACATCGTTTGCACCTCCTTATGGACTCCGGCCCTCCGAGCATATTTGAGGGCAAGGAAATAATCGCCGCAGACACACCGCGGCGATTACGAATTGTAACATATTTAATTCAATAAGTCAAGCAATTTTCCAAATAATTCCCATTTATTTTGCCATCAGCGAAAACAGAGCATCAAGACCGAGCTGTTTTACAAGTGACATAATGAAATTAACTATAAACTGCACTATGCCGAGTGTGCCGGTATTCTGCAGTTTTTCGCTCGCCTTCTCGCCCACGGCTTCTTCGGCGGTCGAAAGGTAATCGGCATTAACAAAAGGCTTTTCGGCATCATACTCAACGGGCTCGCCGTTCATAAGCTTGAAGTTGAAAGTTCTTGTGCCGTTGGGTGTGAGTATTCTTTCTTCGCAGATGTAATCAACAGTGACCTGAACATTTCTGCCGCTTTCAAGCGGAAGTCTGCCGTTAAAGAGCACTGTAGTGGTTTCGCCGGGAGCGATGCTCTTTAGAGAAATCGTGGAAGCGACCATATCAACGCCCTTGAATGTGACCGCGGTTATCTTTACGGGGTATTTTGAAGAAAGGTTGGTGATTTTAAGGGCGGTATCATTCTTGGTGAGGTAGCCTGTGGAGCCGCTGTCGCTGAACTCGGCATATACTATATTGTTTCGGTTCGTGGAAGCGTGGAACTGCGGGTATGCGGGGTCGGAGTGAACATCTGCAATATCGTTTGTAAGCAGAAGCTTGAGAGCAAGCGACATTGAGTATTCATCGAGGAAGGTCATACCGTGGTAAAGCTCCTCAACATACCAGGTATTTTCGGGCAGGTATGCCGTGGTGGCATCTATTTCGTATGACTGCGAAATATGGTCGTGTGCCGGATTATCGCAAGTTGTTTTAAGTCCGGTGTAGCCGTCATTAAAGCGCTTGCCGTACTCCGCACACTCGGCACCTGTGGAATCGTTGGTGGTGATAATGGCATCGGAGTTTGCCTGTAAGCCCGTTACGCTCGGATGGCCGCAGCCTGCGATTATGGAAACATCAATGCCGTATTCTTCAACACACTTTGTAAGAGCCTCGTGGTAATTGGGCATAATATCGTAATGGACTCTGTCGCTGTACTCAATGATTCCGGCATTCTCAACGGGGTCGAGGTACTGCTCTTTCATTTCATCGTAATACTCCGCGGGGATGAAATCCCATATACTGCGGAAATTGCCTATAACCGATTTAGCGTAAGGCACAAAGCCTGCAAGCACATCGTCAAGGAAGCCGAGCTCCTGAGCCTTAACAAGCCACTTGTAATCATCGTCCGAAACAAGACCGTGCTGAATGAAATATATAAGAGTGTATTCGTCGAGTTTAACATTTTCGCTCATAATATCGTAAGCGAGTGCGGCGCCGCCCGCCGCCGGAACGGTAAGCACCGCCTTGCATACATCCTGCTTATAGCCGAAAAGCGAGAGATAGGTTGCAAGCACCTGACCGCCGTGCGAAACGGCAATGAGGTTGACCTTATCTTTACCCGTTATTTCTTTTACCTGCTGCACGAATTCATCAAGCGATTCTGCACACTGAATGGCGCTCATACGCCAGTCTGACTGGTGGAAGAAGCAGTTTTCGGCGCCTATCTGCGCGGAAATCTCGGCAAAAAGTTCTTTTTCAAACGTGTTTTCACCGTCATTTCTTTCCATAACGGCGGTCATACACATCTCCTCTGCGGTGGGGTGCGCAACGCGGATATCTTTAATACTTTCGCCGTTGGCATCGCAAGCCATATTGCCGAGAATATCGCCTGCCTCTGCACCCACGACCTCGCCGAGCCACTGACCCTGACCTTTTGCGGTAAGCACAAGGCCCTTGCCGATATCGACTATTCTTGCAAGCACGCGCTCAAGAATAATATCCATATTAAGAGCCCATATTCTTTCAACGGTGCCGTCATCGTGCACCATATCCAAATCCGAGCCGCTGTAACCGGGCACAAGTATTACGGGATAATCCTTGGGATCGTCAGCAACAACTGCCGAAGTACCGACCGCAAAGCAAGAGAATACCATAACCGCGGCAAGCACAAAAGCAAGAATCTTTTTCGCCATAAAAAACACTCCTTATTTAACATATACAAATGCAGTATAGCACCGCGACTGCTATTTTTCAATAATAAAAACATATATTTTTCAGTTGACAATATGCGAAATTCAGATATAATACTTATATTATATTTAGGATGTGATTTATATGGAATGGACAGGTCTTAACGAATTACGCGAAACCTTCCTCAAATTTTTTGAAAGCAAGGGGCATTTGCGTTTACCGAGCTTTTCGCTTATTCCGCAGGGCGACAAGAGCCTGCTTTTGATAAATGCAGGTATGTCACCTATGAAAAAGTGGTTTACGGGCGAGCTTACTCCCCCGTGCAAAAGAGTTACCACCTGCCAGAAGTGCATTCGCACGCCCGATATTGAAAATGTAGGCAAAACCGCACGCCACGGCACATTCTTTGAAATGCTCGGTAACTTTTCATTCGGCGATTATTTCAAAGAGGAAGTCATTCCGTGGGCTTGGGAATTCTTTACCGAGGTTCTTAAAATGGACCCCGACAGACTTTATATAAGCGTTTACCTCGATGATGACGAGGCTTACGATATCTGGACGAAGAAAGTCGGCGTTAAGCCCGACCACATGGTGCG
>JAZUJG010000027.1:0-2360 GCA_045642645.1 Acutalibacteraceae bacterium
ATATTAATCGGATTCCATTTGGAATACGATGCAATATATGCATCGGGGAATTCTTTTCTAATGCGCTTGAATACCGACGGAAAAGCTTCGTTTTTGTATTCAAGATGGCCGAGTGCGCTGTTTGTAAGCCCGTGCGTTACGGGTGTAAGACCTAAAAGCATAGCACCCCAGTTTTCGGCACTGATTGTCGGGTCCATAGAGAGCGCGTGTGTCGCGGTAGTGCCGTTTTCAAAAATTTTGTCCATATTCGGTGTGGCGGTATTGAGATTGAAATTGCCCATACCGTCAATGCCTATAACTGCAACATATTTATAAATGTATCTTTCCATAATCATTCTCCCAGACAAAGCTTAATAAGGTCGTTAACATCGGCACTTGCCATACATTCAACTGTATCGGATGCACCGTAATAAATTTTCACCTCGCCGCTGTCTTCAAGTATCATACCGCCGGGGAAAATCGCATACTGACGGAAACCGTCTTTAAGCTCAAAGTCGCGGTCACATTCAATAATCGGCTCTTTACAGATACCGAGTACCTTTGACGGATTTTCAAGGTCAAGCAACATTATACCCGCTCTGTAAATCTTCTGCCAGCGGGCTTCCCAGCCGTTTTTACCGCGAGTTGTGTCAAGCTCAACTGCGTGGAATGTTGTAAGCCAACCTTTTTCTGTTTTAATCGGAGGTGCGGCAGGACCGATTTTGTCATTAGCAAAGGGGATATTTTCAACTCCGGCGACAAGCTTGTGTTTGCCCCAGAATTCAAGGTCGGGAGACTCGGAAAGCCACATATCGAATGTGTCTCTGTGACCGCGCGAATAAACGGGCATCGGTCTGTCGAGTCTAATAAAATTGCCGCCGATTTTTTCGGGGAAGAGTACCATATTTCTGTTGTCCGGTTCGGACATTGAAATAATATTAAAATGCTCAAAGTCCTCAGTTGAAGCAATACCACCGCGTAAGCCGTGGTTGGTATCCACCGCAAAGCACATATAGCATTTGCCGTCGATTACCGTAAGCCGCGGGTCATAAGCACGCTGGATTTCATCATCCTTAAGTGCAAAGCAGGGGGAGGGTGCGACCTTCCACTTAATGCCGTCGTCACTGTATGCGAGCCCGATATTTGTTCCCACAAGCTTGTGAGCATCGAAATCGCCGTAGTCATTACGGAATGTCATAACATACTTGCCGTTGAATTTTGTAACGCCTGCGTTAAAAACAAGTGCCGTATCGTAAGGAATATCGTGCCTTGTAAGAACGGGGGCATCAAGCTTTTTAATTACATCTGACGGATGAAGCATAAAATTACCACCTTTAATATGATAATTTAATTTTAATATTTAATAATTGCAAAGTCAATGTTTAGTTGAAAATTACTGTTGAAATAATCAACTGTATTTGTTAGAATGGTTACAGATCAATTCGGAGGTGTGAATTATGAGTGGTAAATCATTAAAAAGATTTGTCGGCGGTGTTGTTGCCGGCGGTGCCGCATTTGCCGGTGTTTCCTATGTTATTTTCGATTCGGTTATGAATCGCAAGGGGCAGATTTTCAGAAAAGTTGCCGATACTATGACCGCTATGCAGAATAAAAAGAACGGTAAAACCGTTGAGGTAACAGAAACGGTCGATCCGCGTATTGAGTGGTTTAACAAGCAGCGTTACGATATTTTTGAAATTGAGAGCGTTCGCGGTTACAGACTTAAAGGCTATTTCTTTGAAGCCGAAGAAAAGTCAAATGTTTATGTCTTTATGAGCCACGGTTACCGTTCCTGCGGTTTAAACGAATTTAACCGTATGGCTAAATTCTACCACGATTTAGGCTGCAACCTTCTTATTGTTGACCATCAGTCTCACGGTGACAGCGAGGGCAAATACATAGGCTTCGGCTACTATGAATATCAGGACGGCTTGCGCTGGCTCGATTTCCTTAATGAGAAATTCGGTAACGATATTCAGATAATTCTCACCGGCATTTCCATGGGCAGTGCTACCGTTATGATGATGACCGGCTCACCCTGTCTGCCCGATAATGTTAAATTTACGATTGCGGATTGCGGCTACACAACCGCTTACGATGAGTTCGTGCACGATCTCGGTATGGC
Organism: Acutalibacteraceae bacterium; assembly: GCA_045642645.1. Classification (GTDB taxonomy): domain Bacteria; phylum Bacillota; class Clostridia; order Oscillospirales; family Acutalibacteraceae; genus DTU089. Next base: position 2,105 of record JAZUJG010000027.1, read on the forward strand.
AAAAATCCCGCCAAGACCGATTCTTGACGGTGCCGATTTCTTCAATAGGATTATCGGCGGCTATCATTTTAAGGATGCTGATGCGCTTTCGGCAGTTAAAAGAGTGAAAATACCCATGCTGTTTATTCACGGGTCCGAGGATTGGTTCGTACCCACAAGAATGGGTAAGGAGCTTTACCTTGCCTCAAGCGCACCTGATAAGGAACTTGTTATCATTGAGGGTGCGGAGCACGCGCAAAGCTATGATATAGATCCT
>JAZUJG010000028.1:0-2179 GCA_045642645.1 Acutalibacteraceae bacterium
CTGCAAAGCGGAGTTGCCGCCGCCTACGACACCTACGGTCCTGCCCTTAAAAAATGCTCCGTCACATACCGCGCAGTACGAAACGCCGTTGCCTGTAAGTTCGTTTTCGCGTGCAAGACCGAGCTGCCTGTGGCGAACGCCGACGGCTATAATGACCGCTTTGGCTTCATACTTTTTGTTGCCCGCAAACACAAGCTTGTGCGAGCCCTCGTCGATAATGCCCGTAACCTCCTCAAGCTCCACATCGGCACCCATGGAAAGCACCTGGTCAAGGAGCTTATCGGCAAATTCGTTGCCGCTCATTTCGGGTATGCCCGGGTAATTTTCGATTTTAGGTGAAAAAGTCACCTGACCGCCGAATGTGCTTTTCTCTATAAGCAGTACGGTTTTTGATGCTCTTAAAGCATAGAGTGCGGCGGTAAGTCCCGCAGGACCGGCGCCGACTACGATAATATCATACATAAAATCACCTGCTGAAACAAACGGGGTTGTAAAAGTTTAACTTTACAACCCCTTTTCGTTATTTAATCAAAGACTTTCTATATAAGCCTTTACTGCGGGAAGATCCGCAACTATTTCGGTTTCGTCGCCTTTTGTTACAACGAGCGAGGGAGCCTGCTTGAGACCGAGCTTCTTTGCGAGCTCAACATTATCTTCAACAAAGAGCTTTTCATAGCCTATTCCTTTTTTATCAAGGAGCTGTGCAGCTATTTTGCACTTGGGGCAGGTCTTTGTTGCAAAAAGAACTATCTTTGCACCCTCGGCGGCGCCGAGTGCGGGCTTCTTTTCCTCGCAGCATTCGCAATGCGCGTGGTCAACCGTTCTTTCCTCGTGCTTGAGGTGGGAATTGGCTATATCGTAAACGCGTCTGTCCTTGAACTCCTGAGCCTTGCCGTCGTTGAAGTTCTGAACGGGACGGTAGTAACCGGTGATACGGCTGTAAACCTCGGTGGCTTCGCCGCACTCGGGGCAGGTGTAAACCTCGCCGGTGATGTAGCCGTGATTGTGGCATACCGAGTATGTGGGTGAAAGTGTGTAATACGGAAGCTTGTAGTTTTCCGCAATCTTTCTGACGATATCGGCGGCTGCTTTCCAGTCGGGCAGCTTTTCACCGAGGAACGCGTGGAATACGGTGCCGGAGGTGTAAAGAGTCTGCAGTTCATCCTGAATATCAAGCGCCTCAAAGATATCGGCGGTGTAGCCGACGGGAAGATGCGAGGAGTTGGTGTAGTAGGGAACTTCATCATTGCCGGAAGCGGTGATTATGCCGGGGTAACGTTTCTTGTCGTGCTTGGCAAGACGGTAGGTAGTGGACTCGGCGGGAGTTGCTTCAAGGTTGTAGAGGTCGCCGTACATCTCCTGGTAATCGGAAAGGCGCTCGCGCATATGGTTGAGAACTTCCTTGGTGAACTCCTGAGTTTCAACATTCGTAAGGTCTTTTCTGAGCCACTTGGCATTGAGACCGACTTCGTTCATACCGATAAGACCGATAGTCGAGAAGTGGTTGCTGAATGTGCCGAGATAGCGTTTTGTATAGGGATAAAGACCTTCTTCAAGAAGCTTTGTGATGATGCCTCTCTTGATTTTAAGAGAACGTGCGGCAATATCCATAAGCTTGTCGAGTCTCTTGTAGAAATCCTCAACATTTTCCGCAAGGTATGCGATTCTGGGCATATTGATGGTAACAACGCCCACGGAGCCGGTGCTTTCGCCGCTGCCGAAGTAGCCGCCGCTCTTTTTGCGCAGCTCTCTGAGGTCAAGGCGAAGTCTGCAGCACATGGAGCGGATGTCGCTGGGCTCCATATCGGAGTTTACATAGTTTGAGAAGTAAGGTGTGCCGTATTTTGCGGTCATCTCGAAAAGCAGCTTGTTGTTCTCGGTGTCGGACCAGTCAAAATCGCGTGTAATTGAATATGTGGGAATGGGATACTGGAAGCCTCTGCCGTGGGCGTCACCCTCGATCATGATCTCGATGAACGCCTTGTTGACCATATCCATTTCCTTTTTGCAGTCGCCGTAGGTGAAATCCATCTCCTTACCGCCGACTATTGCGGGCATATCCTTAAGGTCTGCGGGAACGGTCCAGTCAAGAGTGATGTTTGAGAACGGAGCCTGAGTGCCCCAGCGTGAAGGTGTATTGACACCGAAAATAAAGGATTCAAGAGCTTTTTTGACCTGA
>JAZUJG010000029.1:0-1950 GCA_045642645.1 Acutalibacteraceae bacterium
AGCCTTTCAAGCGATGATAAGGCGGTGTTCAGTAAAGATGTCGCCGAAAGCTACTACCGCAGATTCCTCGAAAATTACATTGATGACAGCGCCGCGGCGGAAAAGCTGAAAACCGAGCTTTGCGGCAAAAACATTGTGGTGCTTATGCCCGGCAAAAGCCTTAACGAGTACCGCGAAAAAGTCGCCGCGGAGTGCGCCGGTGAAAATACCGCAGTCATTGCCGCAAACTTTACTGCGGAGGAATTTAAGCCCGACTATATTTTCAGCAGTAATATGCGCCGTTATATAAAAATAGACGGCAACACCGCCGCCAAGTGCATAACCACATCAAATATGAAAGAGTGCGAACATTCCGATTTTACGGTGAACTTTGCAAGCTACTCGCTTAAAACGCCGGAAATCATTGATAATTCGGGGCTGATGCTTTTAAAGCTGCTTGCAGCACTCGGTATAAAGAGCGTGAGCATCGCCGGAATGGACGGGTATTCACCCGATTACAAAAACGATTATTACGATGCGCGGCTCAATTACGATTTTTCAAAGGAAACAGACCGCAGAAACGAATTGATTGCCTCCGAGCTTAAGGAGATAAAGAAAGCGATTGAGATTGAATTCATTACGCCGACGAATTACGAGATTTAATGAATAACGAATTATGAATAATGAATAATTGCGGGGCGCAAGCGCCGATTATATTGTCGCCTGCGGCGGAGCAAAATATAATTGCTTTTTGGTTTATAAAACGAATATTCAGAACAAACAGTACGGCGCGGCACCCCGTGCCGCCCGGGTCAATCGCAGAGCGATTGACAGTTTGAAATAACGCAAAATACAAAAACAACGCGATTTTGTGAAACCGCGTTGTTTTCATATTAATCATTCTGTGGGTAAAATATGTTTCGAAACAGTACATTCTGTTTTGCAGGTCGAAAAGCCCTCTTTATTAACAGCACTGGGTTTTATTATTGTAACCTTTACCACACCTTCTGTTGCAGGGCAGAACGGAATCATTTTAAATGAGCCTTTTATTTCTGTATATTCGTCTTCCGAAATATCAACTGCTGCATTCAGATTACCAAATGCACCCTCGCCGTCATTATTGCTTATTTCAAAACTGCCTTCGGCGGCGGTCTTTTGGTGAAGCATAAGCCAGTTGGTCAAAACAGAAAGTATTTCGCGTTGGTTGCCTATGCAAGTTTTGGCGCGCGCATTTTCTGTAACGGCGCTGTAAACGGGTACTGCAACGGCAACGAGTATTGCCATAATTACAACCACAATCATAAGCTCCACGAGCGTAAATCCTTTTTTGGAATAAAATAATCTGAACATAACCTTATCCTCACAGATTTTTTCATAAAAAAATCCCCGATTTCTCGGGGATTTTTAAATTTTTTTACTTAAGCAGCTGTATTAGTAGCGAGTACATGATCAGTAAGCGCTCTTGCCTCCCCATTTACACTCTCACATTTTGTTGAGACATTACAACCAGAACCATCAGCAGCTACGGATATTGTAACGGTAATTACATCACCGGCAACGGGACAGAAAGGAACAGTTTTGAAACTATTCTTTATTGATGTAAATGAAAACTCACCAGTTTCATCTAATGCAGCATCACCTGTACCATTAGCAAAAGTGCCGTTATCACCAGTAGCATTAGTTGTTATGGTGAAAGATTTATTTTCAATCTTAACACCTGCGAGCATAGCACTGTTGCTTACTGTGGAAACGATTTCTCTCTGGTTGCCGATGCAGGTTTTCTTTCTTGCGTTGTTGGTAACTGCCGAGTAAATCGGAACTGCAACAGCTACGAGGATGGCCATGATAACTACAACGATCATGAGTTCGACGAGGGTGAAACCCTTTTTGCTCTTTAAAAATTTAAACATTTTAAAGAACTCCTTTCTTTTGCATAAAATAGAATTTTTGCGCAAGTCGTTCCAAAATAGC
>JAZUJG010000030.1:0-2296 GCA_045642645.1 Acutalibacteraceae bacterium
ATGACCTCGCTTTCGCGTTTTGTTTTTTTAATTTTAATAAAACGCCATAATTTTGTCAATCAAATTATAGATTTTATTACGGTAAGGTGCTATACTTGTTCCATACATTTTTTGTCGGAGAAAAGTAATGAAGCATATAGTAAAAATAAATCAAAAACCCGTGCTTTCGGGTAAACAGTCCGTGCCCGACGGCGCCATCTGCGGCAACGGCGATATAGGCCTTATTCTCGGCAGCTGCGAAAACGGCTTGCGCGTTTACATATCCAAATGCGATTTGTGGTACGCCGTGGAGAGCCACGATAAGGGCGGCTTGCGCCCATTGGGTTACATAGATATCTCCGTGCCCGCAAAGCAATATGACAATTACCTTGTTGAGCAGGATATGGACAACGGCGAGCTTCGCTGCACATTTTCATTCGGCGGCGAAGAAACGCGCATAAATATCCGCGCCTGCAAAACCGAAAATTCAGTTATGCTCGAAATCAGCGGCAAAGCGGAGCCGAAACTGAATGTCTTTAAGGGCGACGGCGAAAGCGGCACTCTCTTTGAGCAGGGCATAAACGGTATTTACCGCAGCTTTACGGGTGAGGACTGCGTGTTTGAAACACACGCCTGCGCCTTTATGAAAAAGGTCGAAAGCGGAATTTATTATATTGCCGTCTGCACCAATCACGATGCCGCAAATCCGCACGAATACGCGCTCAAAAAAGCTCTTGCCGTCAATAAAGAAAAATACACGGAGCTTCTTAAATCACATTATGCTGCGTGGGCGGATTTTTGGAGTAAATCCTCATTTGAAACCGATGATAGAGAACTTGAAATGAACTGGTACGCCTCGCAGTATCTTCTTGCAGGCTGCGCGGGCAACAAAAATTTCGCACCGGGGCTTTACGGCAATTTCGTTACAGTTGAATACCCCGCGTGGCACAGCGATTACCACCTTAATTACAACTATCAGGCGCCGTTTTACGCCGCCTGCTCGTCAAATCACGCGGAGCTTACCGATTGCTACCACACACCGCTTGAAGAATTTATGCCCAGAGGTGCGGAGTTTGCCGCAAAATTCGGCTGCCGCGGCGTTATATACCCCGTAGGGCTTATGCCAAAGGGCATCTGCTCGGAAATGACGCATAAGGGCTTGTGGTTTGATCGCCTTTTCCTCGGGCAGAAAAGTAACGGCATTCACCCTGCCGATATTATGGTTTTCAGGTGGAACGCCACCAAGGATATTGAATATGCGCGTAAGCACGCCTACCCGTTTATCAAAGCGAATCTTGAATTTTTTGAGGATTGGCTCACTCTTGAAAACGGCAGATATTCCGTTACGCGCGATGCCGCGCACGAGGTGCCTTATTATAAGGATGATTTCAGCGAAAAGAAATACGCCTATTACATAAACGGCAAAAACAACTGCCTTACACTCGGTATGTTAAGGCTCTGCATACCTGCCGCCGTTGAAATGGCGCAGGCACTCGGCGTGGATGCCGGCAAATGCGAAAAATGGAACGGAATTCTCGAAAAGCTCGCACCGTACCCCACATATTACAGATACGGCAAAAAGGTGTTTCGCTACACCGAAAAGGGGCAGAGCTGGAATGACGATAACGATGTCGGACTGCAGCACATTTACCCCGGCGGTGCAGTCGGCACGCTCTGCAAAAATACCGATTTACTGAAAATCGCGCGCAACACCTTTAAGCAGAAAGCGCGCTACTGCTATATTGACGATAACGCCGTCTGCTCGTTCTTCCCCATGGCTGCCCGCCTTTGCGAAGACCCGGCGGTCATAATTAAAAAACTGCACGAATTAAATAAAAAGAAGCAGCTTCCCAACCTTCTTTACAATTTTGCAGGCGGCTGTCTTGAAAACTGCACCGTTTTCGCAAATACTTTAAATGAGATGGTTTTGCAGGGCTTCGAGGGCGTTGTGCGTGTCTTTCCGTGCTGGGATAAATCCGTAAACATACGCTTCAACAATCTTCGTGCAGACGGCGCATTCCTCGTTTCATCCGAAATGGAAAACGGCATTGTAGGCTTTGTGAATATAGTAAGCGAAGCGGGGCAGACCCTGCGTTTTGAAAATCCTTACGAAACCGCACTTGTTAAAGCGGGTGACAGAGAATTTACAACACGCGACCAAATAATCACACTTGATACCGCGCGCGGCGAAGTAATATCCGTTTCGGCATTTACAAGCGGCAGGTAATGTGGTACAATTCTATTCAGTATTTTTACGGGAGTGAAGCGCTTGACGGTACTGTTCGGCAGCAAAACGGCTGATATGACTCTTGATGAG
>JAZUJG010000031.1:0-10564 GCA_045642645.1 Acutalibacteraceae bacterium
GAAAATATAGGTGATTACGCAGCACTCGGTCTGCTTTTTTGAGGTGTAATATGAAAAACAGTGTCAAAAAAATATACGATGAACTCTTTGTTAATTATCCGCGTTTGAGCGTTTGCTCCGAAAGCATCGCTTCTGCATTTATGATTATGGCTGATACATACCGTAACGGCGGCAAAATCCTCGTGTGCGGCAACGGCGGCAGTGCTGCCCACAGCGAGCATATAGTCGGCGAGCTTATGAAAGGCTTTATGCTTAAAAGAAAACTCACCGCAGAGCAGAAAGCCGCGTTTGAAAATGTCGGCGCGGGCGATGTTGCCGACGGCCTTCAGGGCGCGCTTCCCGCAATTTCTCTTGTAAGCCATACCGCACTTGCAACCGCATTTTTAAATGATTGCGACCCACAGCTTGTGTTTGCACAGCAGGTTTTCGGCTATATGAATAAAGCCGATACCCTTATTGCTTTGAGCACCTCCGGCAATTCGGCAAATGTAGTCAAAGCGGTGCAGACCGCTGCGGCTCTCGGCGGCAAAAGCGTTTCGATTACCGGCGAAAGCGGCGGAAAGCTCGGTACTCTCTGCGACAGCGCAATTAAGCTTCCGTCAAAAATCACACCCGAGATTCAGGAGTTTACCTTGCCCGTTTACCACGCTCTTTGCGCTATGCTCGAAGCGGAGTTTTTTGAGGAATAAGGTTCTATAAAATCTGCTTATACTCTATATAGATTATTTAAAACATTAATGTGTTCGTTTTTTCGGTTTTAATATTGACAAAAACATCACAATATATTAAAATGCTTACATTCTCAGCCGCCGATTGACGACAAAAGTCAGTCGGTGGTTTGGCATTTTTTTACTGCGAGGTTATTATGGCTGCAATACCTTTTATCTTTACCGCAATACTCGGTGCGGGGCAGTTTTTGCTGCTTGCGGGGCTTCTCGGCAGAGCGCTTGCGGGTGACTTTACAAAAACGGCAGTTTACCTTATGGTGAAGCTTTTACTTTACGGCGCGGCAGCTGCGGTAATAGTGCTTTTGTTAAAACCGTACCTCATTATTGCGGCCGTAGGGTATGCTTCGGGCGTACCTGTTGCGGCAATCGCATATTTTGCATTCAGGGCGGCAAAAGGTAAAAAACTCCCGTCAACCGATTCGGAAGGAGATGATGCGCTTGACGGTAATACAGATAATTGAACTCACCGCTTCAATAGCGCTTTTGGCATTTTGCCTTGCGGGGTATATTCACACCCGCGGCATTATAGCGAACGCCAATCTCGGCGAAGCGGCAGATGATGCCTCAAAACGCCTTTTTAAAAAGAAAAAGAAGCGCAAAACCCTCTTTTTCGTGGGTATGGTATTCAGTATCTGGTTCCTGCTCGGCTTTATAATAACGCTTATTTCTCAGCGCAAGGGCGGGCTTAAAATCGAATTTGAAATGTTCAGCCCGCGTGTAGAGGTGTTCGGCATCTCAATAGCAAAAACCACGCTTATTTCGCTTACGGTGGTTGCGGTGCTCGCAGTACTTTGTGTGCTTTTCAGGCTCATAGCCGTTCCCAAATTCAAAAATGAGCCTTCGGGGATACAGAATGCAGCCGAAATCTGCGTTGAGTTTGTGGACAATCTTACGGCAAATGCGGTCGGCGCAAAGGCGGCGGCAACGCTTTCGCCGTATATGTTCAGTATAGCGCTTTATATGATAGGCTGCGCTTCGGTCGAACTTTTAGGGCTTCGAGCCCCTACATCCGATTTAACGGTAACCATAGCACTCGGTCTAATGACCTTTATTCTGCTCAACGCCTACGGCTTCAAAAAGCTCGGCTTCGGCGGCAGGCTCAAATCAATGGGCGGTCCCGTTGCTCCCATGCGGCTGTTGATGATACCGCTTAAAATGGTAAGCGATATAGCAGTCCCTATTTCGCTCGGCTGCCGTCTTTTCGGCAATATGCTCGGCGGACTTATAGTAATGGACCTGCTCAAAGGCGCTCTCGGCGGCTATGCCGCGGGTATTCCCGGCGTTGCGGGATTATATTTCAATTTATTCCATCCGCTTATACAGGCTTATATATTCATAACGCTTTCACTCACATTTATTAACGAGGCGATGGAGCCGGTGGAGGAAACCGATAAAAAACCAAAAACCAAAAATAAAAAATCAGCATAAATTCGGAGGTAATTATTATGGCAGCAGCAGTAGCAATGCTCGTAGCATTCGGCGCAGGTATAGGTATGTGTTATGCAACCGCAAAGGCGGTTGAATCCGTAGCGCGTCAGCCCGAGGCGGCAAGCAAAATTCAGACCATTCTTCTTCTCGGCTGTGCTCTTGCGGAGTCAACGGCGATTTATTCATTCGTTGTTGCGCTTATTCTTGCAACAAAGGCATAAGGTGAGTTAAATGGAATTATCAAGCGATCTTTTAATTGACCTCGTTATAAACATAGCGAGCATATTGGTGCTTTTCCTTATAGTGAAAAAGCTTGCCTACAAGCCGGTCAAAAAGTATATGACCGAGCGTACACAACGCATTGTTGAGCGTGAAACCGCGGCAAATGAGCTTGCCGAGCAGGCAAAGCAAAAAGAAGCCGAATACACCGAGCTTATAAAGAACAGCGATTCCCTCAAAGCCGAGGCAGTCAGAAATGCCGAGGCCCAGGCTCGCGTGCAGGCTCAGCAGATTGTGGATAACGCCCATAAAAAAGCAGAGCAGATTGTTTCAGCCGCCGAAAAGAAGAGTGCGGATGAATATGAGCTTATGCTCGAAAACGGGCGCGACGAAATGGTGAAGCTTTCCGTTGAGATTTCCTCAAAGCTTCTTGAACGCAATATCGACAGTACCGATAACCGCAAGGCAGTAGAGGCTTTCTTTGCCGCATTGGATGGTGGGAAAAATGCGTAAAATAACAATAACCGCCGCACCGAATTTCGATGCGGAGTCAATGGAGATGCTCGTTTCGGGTTTGAAGCAGCGCTTCGGTGAAATTGAAATAACCACCGTTACCGATGAAAATAGCGCAGGCGGCTTTTCTGTGGATTTGGACGGCACAGTTTACGATATGACCGTAGAAGCGCAGCTTACAAAGCTCAAACAACATTTTGCTGAATAATTCGGAGGAATTGAGATGCCCGACGGTATTTTTAATACAAAAAGTGAATATCTCAAAAGCAGACTCGACAGCTTCAGCGTAGGACCGCTTTCATACCGCTACGGTACAGTTACCGCGGTGGGTGACGGCGTTGCGCGAGTCACCGGTCTGCCCGACAGAGTTTACGGCGAGCTGCTTGAATTTCAAAGCGGCGTTTTCGGTATGGCACTTGACCTTGAAGAAAACGGCGTGGGCGCTGTTCTGTTCGACAGTGCCGATACGGTCTGCGTAGGCGATACCGTAAAGGGTACGGGCAGAGTTGCCGAAACACCGGTCGGCGAAAAGCTTATCGGCAGGGTAATAGACCCCATCGGCAGACCGCTTGACGGCATGGAGCTTGAGGTCTCCGATTATCTGCCTGCCGAGCGTACCGCACCCGGTATATCGCAGCGCCGCCCCGTGTGTAAGCCGCTTGAAACTGGCATACTCGCCATAGACAGTATGGTGCCCGTAGGCAGAGGTCAGCGCGAGCTTATAATTGGTGACAGGCAGACGGGCAAGACTTCAATAGCGCTCGATGCCGTATATAATCAGAAAAATAAAGATGTTGTCTGCGTTTATTGCGCCATAGGGCAAAAAGCGTCAAACATCTCTTATATAATCGAAAATCTAAAAAAGAACGGCGCAATGCGTTACAGCATGGTGGTGGCGGCAACCGCCTCCGACAGTCCCGCAACGCAGTACCTTGCGCCCTACTGCGCCTGCTCCATAGCCGAAAGCTTTATGGAAAAGGGCAGGGATGTCCTCGTGATTTACGATGACCTTTCAAAGCACGCGGTGGCATACCGTGCAATGTCATTACTGCTTCACAGACCCCCGGGACGCGAAGCGTACCCCGGCGATGTGTTCTACCTTCATTCACGCCTGCTTGAACGCAGCGCCTGCCTCAGCGAAAAACTCGGCGGCGGCAGCATAACCGCCCTGCCCATTATCGAAACTACCGGCGGCAATATTTCGGCGTATATCCCCACCAATGTAATTTCCATTACCGACGGCCAGATATACCTTGAAAGCGAGCTTTTCCACAGCGGCATAAGACCCGCGGTGAATACCGGTCTTTCCGTTTCGCGTGTCGGCAGGAGTGCACAGCATAAGGCTATGCAGAAGGTTTCCGGCTCTTTGAGGATTGAACTTTCGCAGTATCGTGAGATGGCGGTTTTCACACGCTTCGGCAGCGATGTGGATGATTCCACCTTAAAGCTTTTAAGGCGCGGCGAATGCCTTACCGAGCTTTTAAAGCAGGGCAGGGGCGAGCCTATGAGCCTGTTTGAGCAGACTGCAGTTCTCTTTGCTTATAAAAACGGCATCTTTGACGGCGTGAAAACAACCGCCGTTAAGGATTTCTGCAAAAAGATGCTCGAAAATCTGCACGGCAACCTCATTGATACCGTGCGCGAAATCAACGACACGGGCGACCTTACCGATTCCGATGCCGCTCTTTTACTCAATTCTATGAAAACTTTTAAAGAAGGTTTCGCAGTATGAGCAGAGCCAATGAAATAAAGCAGCATCTCAGCGGCGTTGAGCAGACAAGGCAGATTACAAATGCAATGTATCTGCTTTCCACCTCGCGTATGCGCAAATCAATGGAAAATATTGATTTTAATCTGCTGTACCTCAAAAATCTTCGCGCTACCATAAACGATATCATCACCAAGGCGGCGAACAATAATCTGCGCAATAAGTTTACCGAGGATAACGGTCTCGGCTCTGCCGTAGTGGTTGTTGTAACTTCCGATAAAGGTCTTTGCGGCGGCTATAACAGCGCCGTTATGGAGCTTGCTCTTGAGGAACTCAAAAAGCATAAATCTCCTGCGGTCATTTCGCTCGGGCTTATAGGCGATGAAATGTTTAAGTCCAAAAATATTCCCGTTGCTTATTCGTGGTACGGTGCTTCGCAGCACCCCACACGCAGGCTTGCAAGTCAGGTTGCAAGTAAGCTCATACCGCTCTACCTTACCGATGATTATCACGAAATCTATGTCGTTTTCACAGAGTATGTAAATGCAGGTGTTCAGCGCCCCGTGTGCCGCCGCCTTTTACCTCTGCTTGAAGAGGATTTTGATGATATAGTCCACGAAACCGATGCCGAAACGGCGCAGCCCATTTACGAGCCGTCGGCGCGCGTGGTGTTCGATTACCTTGTTACGCAGTATGTTACGGGCTTTATGTATGATGTGTTTATGCAGTCCGCTACGTGCGAAAATATTGCAAGAATGACCGCTATGCAGAATGCTACACGCAATGCTGATGAAATGATAAAGCAGCTTGCCAAAGAACTCAACGCCGAGCGCCAGCTGCAGATTACGAACGAAATTACCGAAATATCCGCCGCGGCGGAACTTAACGGTGTGTGAAATTATGAACGAATTATTTAAAGGCACAATAGTAAAAATAGCAGGCCCCGTGGTCGATGTGCGCTTTGAGGGTGACAAAATGCCACCTATAAATTCGCTGTTGAATGTCAGCGGTACAAATAAGCACTTTGAGATTGCGGCGCACCTTGCGGGCAATACCGCACGCGCCATAGCGCTTGAAGCTACCGAGGGCGTGCGCTGCGGTCTCGAGGTCACGTCCGACGGCAGCGGCATAACCGTGCCTGTTGGCGACGGCGTTGTCGGCAGGGTAGTCGATGTTCTCGGCAGACCTATCGACGATTTGGGCGAAATCAATGCCGAAACGCGCCTGCCCATACACAGACACGCCCCCTCGCTCTCCGAGCAGAAGCCCTCGACCGAAATCCTTGAAACCGGCATAAAAATCATAGATTTGCTTGTGCCCTATACCAAGGGCGGCAAAATCGGACTTTTCGGCGGCGCAGGTGTCGGCAAAACCGTGCTTATTATGGAAATGATCCATAATGTTGCCGTAAATCACGGCGGTTATTCGGTATTTACAGGCGTTGGCGAAAGAAGCCGCGAGGGTAACGAACTTATGAGCGATATGCGCGAAAGCGGCGTTATCAACAAAGCGATTCTCGCCTTCGGGCAGATGAATGAGCCTTCCGGCAGCAGAATGAGAGTTGCGCTTACGGGCTTAACCATGGCGGAATACCTGCGCGACGAAAAAAAACAGGATGTTCTTCTGTTCATAGATAATATTTACAGATTCGTGCAGGCGGGCAATGAGGTAAGCGCGCTTTTGGGCAGATTACCGAGCGCAGTCGGCTACCAGCCCACGCTTGCAAATGAGCTCGGCGCACTTGAAGAACGTATAGCCTCCACGAAAGACGGCTCCATAACCTCTGTTCAGGCGGTCTATGTCCCTGCCGATGACCTTACGGATCCCGCGCCCGCAACCATATTTACGCATCTTGATGCTACAACGGTGCTTTCGCGCGCCATAGCCGAGCAGGGTATTTACCCGGCGGTCGATCCGCTTGAATCCGCAAGCCGCGCGCTTGAGCCGGAAATCGTAGGTGAAGAACATTACAGAGTTGCCCGCGCCGTACAGGAGACCCTGCAGCGCTACAACGATTTAAAGGATATTATAGCAATTCTCGGTATGGATGAATTAAGCGCCGATGACCGCGCCACTGTTTACCGCGCAAGGAAAATACAGAAATTCCTTTCGCAGCCTATGAGTGTAGCCAAAGCCTTTACCGGCGAAGAAGGCAGATTCGTTTCTGTAAAAGATACCGTTGAAAGCTTCCGTCAGATAATCGACGGCGAAGCCGACGATATTCCCGAAGCCGCATTCTTTATGGTCGGCGATATAAACGAAGCTCGCGAAAAGGCAAAAACACTTTGATTGTAAAATACGGTAGTAGGGGGTGAGCATTTGTCAACCTTTAAGCTTGAAATATTCACACCGCGCAGACTCTTTCTCTCGCAGGAGGTCGAGGCTGTTACGGTGACCTCGATTTATAACGATAAAAACACAAAATTCTGGGATGAAATCGAAACCGGACGAATGCTCGACTTCACCGATATGGAAAACCTTGAAATTCCGACAGGCGAGCTTACGGTGCTTGCTCACCACGCGCCCATGGTTGCCGCGCTCGCTCCCGGCGAAATGCGCATAAAAATCGACGGCGAGTGGAAGAAAGCATATAATTCCGAGGGATTTATGGAAGTTCGGGGCGATAATGAGGTTTATATATTCTCCTATTTCTGCGAATGGCCCGAGGATATTGACGAGGTGCGCGCAAAGCAGCTTATAGCCAAGGAACACGAGGAGCTGCGAAATGCCCGCTCGCTTTCCGAGCACCGCCTCGGCGAAATCGAGCTGCAGCGCATTTTCACAATGCTGCGCGTGAAAGAAAAAAACATAAACAACTGAAATGGAAGCAAAACAACGCAGATTTATGTGCTCTGCGTTGTTTTTTGCGTTTTTGTCGGATTTCCGTGATTTGCATACTAAATTTCCTTGCAAAAAAATCTTGATTATCATTACACATCGTGTTATACTATATAATTGTGTTTTGCCGAATACGGCAGGTAAATCAACATTTCCGAATTAAGGTGGATTTTGTGAAAAGAGAAGATATCAGAAATATAGCAATTATTGCCCACGTTGACCACGGTAAAACAACTATGGTTGACCAGCTTCTTCATCAGAGCGGCATTTTCCGCGCAAATGAGCAGGTCGAGGACAGAGTTATGGACTCCAACGACCTTGAACGCGAGCGCGGCATCACCATTCTGTCAAAGAATACGGGCGTTCATTATAAGGATGTAAAGATAAATATCGTCGACACTCCCGGCCACGCCGATTTCGGCGGCGAGGTCGAGCGTATTATGATGGTGGTCGACGGCGTTCTGTTGCTTGTAGATGCATTTGAGGGCTGTATGCCGCAGACCCGTTTCGTGCTTAAAAAGGCACTCGCGCTCGGCAAAAAGGCGATTGTCGTTATCAATAAAATCGACCGTCCCGGCGCAAGACCGCTCGAGGTTATCGACGAGGTGCTTGATTTATTCATTGAGCTCGGCGCCAATGATGAGCAAATCGAATTTCCCGTGGTGTTCGCTTCCGCGCGTGAGGGCTATTCTTCGCTTGATCCCGAGGTGCGCGAGGGCGATATGCGTCCGCTTCTTGATTCGATTCTTGAGAATATCCCCGCACCCGAGGGCGAGGTGGATGCGCCTCTGCAGCTTCTGTTTTCGAGCCTTGATTATGACGATTACCTCGGCAGAATCGGTATCGGCAGAGTTGAGCGCGGCAGCGTTAAAGCGGGCGAAACCGTTACTCTTTGCAAGCAAGACGGTTCCACGCAAAATGTTAAAATCGTTAAGCTTTATACATTCGAGGGTCTTAAAAGGGTTGAAAGTCAGACCGCTTCCATGGGCGACCTTGTTGCGGTATCCGGCGTAGCCGACCTTAATATCGGTGAAACCGCCTGTAAACTCGATTGCCCCGATCCGCTCCCGTTCGTAAAAATCGACGAGCCCACTCTTTCAATGAACTTTATGGTAAACGACAGCCCCTTTGCAGGGCAGGAGGGCAAGTTCGTTACCTCGCGCAATATCCGTGCAAGGCTTTTCAAAGAGGTCGAAACAAACGTAAGTATGCGCGTTGAGGAAACCGACACCACTGACAGCTTCAAGGTCAGCGGCAGAGGTGAGCTTCACCTTTCCATACTCATTGAAACCATGCGCCGCCAGGGCTACGAGTTCCAGGTTTCAAGACCTAAGGTTATTTATAAAAAAGGTCCGAACGGTGAGCTTTTAGAGCCTATGGAGCTGCTTATAGTCGAAGTTCCCGAAGCCTATGTCGGCAATGTTATGGAAAAAATCGGCTCCCGCAAGGGCGAACTTGAAAATATGGATGTGCGCGAGGGCGGCTCAACTCATATCGAGTTCAAAATCCCCGCACGCGGACTTATCGGTTACCGTTCCGAATTTATGACCGACACTAACGGCAACGGCATTATGAATAACCTCTTTGCCGGCTACGAACCTTATAAGGGGGATATCCAGATGCGCGAGCGCGGCTCAATTGTTGCGCACGAAACGGGCGAAACCACCGGCTACGGACTTTTCAACACTCAGGACAGAGGCAGGCTCTTTGTCCGACCCGGCGTTCCCGTGTATGAAGGTATGATAGTGGGCGAGTGCGCTAAAAATGAAGATATTGTCTGCAATGTCTGCAAGAAAAAGCAGATGACCAATACCCGCGCTTCCGGCAGCGATGAGGCTTTGCGCCTTGTTCCGCATTCAGTGCTTTCGCTTGAGCAGTCCATGGAGTTCATAGGCGATGATGAGCTTGTCGAGGTCACTCCGCAGAGCATCCGCCTCAGAAAACGCATTCTTTCAAAAGAATTGCGTATGAAAAAGCAGTTCGGTCACAAGACGGTCGAAGAATGATTAAAGTACCCCGAGGCTTCGGCTTCGGGGCATTTTTGCAAATTATAAAGGGAGTAAATTATGAAATACGCAGTTGACCACGATTACCATATCCATTCGCTTCTTTCGCAGTGTTCAAACGACCCCGAGCAGAATGTCGGCAGAATTTTGCGCTACGGCGAGGAAAACGGCTTTAAAAGGCTTTGCCTTACAAATCATTTGTGGGATGAAGCCGTAAACGGCTGCTACGGCGATATTACGCGCAAAACCTATAAATATTTAAGCAGCGAGCTGCCGCTGCCGCAGGGCGAAAGAACAAAGTTCCTGTTCGGCTGCGAAACGGATATGGATAAAAATCTTGTCCTCGGCATCAGCCGCGCGGTTGCCGATAAGCTCGATTTCGTTATTGTTTCCACCACGCACCTGCACCTTACCGGCTACACGATAGAGGAGGGCGTTTCGCTCACCGAGCGCGGCGAGTTCTATATAAAACGCGTTGAAAAAATGCTCGCAAGCGATCTCGATTTCAAAAGGACGGGTATCGCGCACCCCGTAAGCGGTCACGCTTCGCCCGAAAATCCCTTTAACGAGCTTTTTGAAAAGATAGGCGAGGAAAATACCCGCCGCGTGTTTAAACTCTATGCCGAGAGCGGCGCGGGCGTAGAAATCAATGCCAAGGATTTTAATTTTTCACGCAAATCCGCAGAGCACGCCGCCGCAATAGTGCGCTTTTACGGCATACTTAAGGAGTGTGGCTGCAAATTCTATCTCGGCAGTGATGCACATCACCCCGACGCACTTGCAAGAGCTCCGAAGAGCTTTGAAACGGCTGTAAACGAACTCGGACTTACTGAAGACGAAAAATTTAATTTGTGGTAATAGAAAAGAGGCACCGTTTGGTGCCGCTTAAGTTTTGCTTATTTGCAGATAACTCTGAATGTGTATTCCGTGAACGGGTCGGCGGCTTCATAAACGAATGAAACCGAATATGTACCGTCGTCGCCGATTCTGATTGAATATCCGTCATAGCCGTTTGACGAAGCAATCTGAACCTTCTGCCATTCGCCGTCGCTGAGTCTGTAAACCTCGGGCGCGGCGGTGTAGCTTGTAATGCCGTCAATTCTTACTGCGTTCTTATTCCTGCC
>JAZUJG010000032.1:0-3464 GCA_045642645.1 Acutalibacteraceae bacterium
AGAAATCAATGCGCGGCTCCGACCCCGATGCCGCGGTGCATTACCTTGCGCGGCTGCTTGAAGCGGGCGATATGCCCTCGGCAATAAGGCGTATGCTCGTATGCGCGGCGGAGGATGTGGGGCTTGCATACCCCATGATTTTGCCCATAGCAAAGGCGGCTGCCGATATTGCCCTGCAGGTCGGTATGCCCGAAGCGCGCCTGCCGCTTGCAGATGCGGTTATTCTTATTGCAAATTCGCCTAAATCAAATACGGGGCACAATGCAATAAACGCCGCGCTTGAGGATTTGCAGAACGGCAAAAGCGGCCCCGTACCGCGTCAGCTTCAGAATAAGCATTTTGACGGCGACGATGCCGTTGTCAAAGGGCAGTTTTACAAATACCCGCACGATTTCCCGAACAGATGGGTCGAACAGCAATATTTACCCGATGCTTTGAAGGATGCTCGCTATTATGAATACGGCGACAATAAGACCGAGCAGGCAACCAAAGCGTATTGGGAAAAAATCAAAAAGGACGGTGCTGTATGAAGAAAATACTTACGGTTTTACTGACGGTATTGCTCGCTTTTGCGGCTTTAAGCATTACCGCATTTGCCGAAAGCGGCGCGGGCGCAGTTGCGCAGATGCCGTATGTGGAAGGAAATGACGGCTTGCCGGATGAGGAAATTCCCGAAAACGGTATTCCCGATTTCGATTTACCCGATGATGAAGAAGAATTTCCGTTTGAATTCGACGATGAATATGATGACGGCGAGGATGAAGAATATGAACTGAGCCCCGAAATGGAGGACAGCATTTTCGCTTTCGGCGCAACGGTTGCCATTGTCGGAATGTTATTTATGCCGGCACTTATCGCCACAATAATTTTCGCCGTGCTCAACAGCAAAACAAAGAAAGAAATCGCGCGTTATGAAAGGGTATTCGGCTCAGCAAACGGCTTTAATGCCGCGCAGCAGAATTATGCTCCGAATTACACACAGAATTACGGGCAGGGAGGTAATATGCAATGAAAAAAGCATTAAGTATCATTCTTGCCGCGGTGCTTATATGCACATTCGCAATTCCCGTATTTGCAGGCGAGGGCTACATAATCGATAACTCTTTGTTTTGTTTAACAGTACCGTGGTTTTTTACGGGAGATATGGAACCCACTACATCTTCGTATTTTTACAGTAATTATAACGATTGTTCGCTCGACATTCTTGTTTGCGACAATACGCGCAACACCGTTGCCGCAACAGATGAAACCGACAAGCTCATTTCGGATATGAAAGGCTTTATTCTCGACACATACGATGACTATACCGCCTTGCAGCTTAATATGAGCAAAACGAAAATCAGCGGTCTTACCGCCGCCGTGGGAACGGGCAAACAGATTTTCGATTACGGCGACGGAGATACTTCCGTTATGTTCAGTGTGATCTATATGTTCACGACCGAGGAAAACGTAATTTTGCTTATGTTTGAAAAGAATTCCGCGAAAATGACCGCAGAAGAGCTTGCCGAGGTTACAAAATGCGCCGACACATTCATTATGAACGGCACATATACGGGCGGCGATTCGCTTACCGTTGAGCACGATTTTTCATCTGCAGAGCCGTTCGACCTTGATAAATTCTATTACGGCGATTACGAAGACGATGACGATTTCATTACTGATGTCGGAGACGATGCGATAGTAATGGGCATCTTCCGGGTATTGTGTATAATATTCTCACTTCCCACCGTCGGGCTTGTAATCGCCGCGATTGTGCTCGGTGTTAAGTATTCAAAGAAGAAAAAACAGCTTAAAGAATACAAACGCCTTTACGGCGAAATTCCGCCGAATGTGAATTATTACGGCAATCAGGGCGGCTACAATCCGCAGTACAATGCGCCGCAGGGCTATAACCCGCAGTATAATCAGCAGCCGTACAATCAGCAGAATTTTTACGGCGCGCCGCAGGGCTTTAATGCACCGCAGCAGCCGCAAAATCCGCAGGACTTTAATCAGCAGTACGGCAGCGCCCCCGCAGGGCAGCCGCAGTTTAATCAGCCCGCGCAGCCCGTGCAGCAGGCACCGCAGCAGAATTATGTAAGTATTTTCTCTGCCGATGAGCAGAACGAAAATAAAGACGAAAACAATACCGAAAATTAAAAATGAGGTGTAAATATGAAAACTTTTCCCATTGGTGTAATCGTTGACTCATTCAGAACGGACATCCCCACTGCTGTTAAAAAAGCGGCGGACTGCGGCGCGCAGGGCATTCAGGTCTACGCAACACGCGGTGCTATGGCTCCCGAAAATCTTGTCGGCAGTGCAAGACGCGAATTCCTTAATCTTGTTAAGGACAACGGTCTTGTAATCTCCGCACTCTGCGGCGATCTCGGCGGCGGCGGTTTCGTTCACCCCGAACAGAATCCCGAAAAAATCGAGAAATCAAAAAGAATACTCGACCTTGCCAAAGAGCTTGAAACCGATGTTGTTACAACACATATCGGCGTTGTGCCCGAGGATAAAAACCACGAAAGATATAAAATTATGCAGGAAGCCTGCCACGAGCTTGCAGAGTATGCCGACTCAATAGATGCGCACTTTGCCATTGAAACCGGCCCCGAAACCTCCGCAACACTCAAGAGCTTCCTTGATGAGCTCGGCTCAACGGGCGTAGGCGTAAACCTTGACCCCGCAAATCTTGTTATGGTAACCGGCGACAGCCCCGTTACCGCCGTTCACAACCTTAAAAAATACATAGTTCACACCCACGCAAAGGACGGCAAACAGCTTTTCTATAAGGACCCCGAAATCGTTTACGGTATGAAGCCAGATGTTATTGTTACCGGCAACAGCTTTATAGAGGTGCCGCTCGGTGAGGGCAGCGTTCCCTATCCCGAATACCTTGCCGCACTTGAAGAAATCGGCTATAACGGCTTCCTCACCATTGAACGCGAGGTCGGCGACGATCCCGAAAAGGATATCCGCGCGGCAGTGCAATTCCTGAAAGGTCTGTTTTGAGGAAATTAAGAGTTAAGAATTATGAATTAAGAAACGCGCTTGCATTGCAGGCGCTTTTTATAATGTACAATATATTTTTATTTATTTTTTGCAAACAATATAGCAAGATAATAAGTAGGATAATAAGCAAGATGAAATCAGTTAAAGCTCACTCTTGTAAACAGCTTTTCAACCTCAAAGTTCAGACCGTTAAGCTCGGTTTCGGTTACGGGTGCTTCGCCGTCGACGATTTCCTTTGCGACTTTCTGTGCCTCGTAAAGTATGCGCGTATCGCTCATAAGGTTTGCCACGCGCATATCCGGCAGACCGTGCTGGCGGCTGCCGAAAAAGTCGCCGGGGCCGCGCATTTCAAGGTCTTTTTTGGCAATCTCGAAGCCGTCGCAGGTGCGGCACATAATATCAAAGCGCTCGCGTGCATCCTCGTTCTGCGCATCCGAAAGCAGTATACAATGGCTTTCGGCTGAGCC
>JAZUJG010000033.1:0-2441 GCA_045642645.1 Acutalibacteraceae bacterium
TACCGATATACGCGATGTTACGCTTGAAAGTCTGCGCGGCGCAATCGGCGTTGTGCAGCAGGATGTTTATCTGTTTTCCGGCACTGTGCGCGAAAATATAGAGTACGGCAAGCCCGGCGCCACCGATGAGGAAATCGAAGAAGCCGCACGCCTTGCGGGCGCGGTGGAGTTTATTGAAAAACTGCCCAACGGCTACGACACATACGTCGGCGAGCGCGGTGTAAAGCTTTCGGGCGGTCAGAAGCAGCGCATAAGCATTGCGCGTGTATTTCTCAAAAATCCGAAAATACTTATTCTTGACGAAGCCACAAGCGCGCTCGATAACGAAAGTGAGTATTTTGTGCAGAAATCGCTTGAACTGCTCGCAAAGGGGCGCACCACTCTGACAGTTGCACACAGGCTTACCACCATACGCAATGCCGACAAAATCGTTGTAATTACAAAGCAGGGCATTGAGGAGTGCGGCAATCACGCCGAGCTTATGGCAAACAACGGCTTGTATGCAAAAATGTATACAATGTACAATGTGTAAAAGAGGTAATGATTATGGCATTATATCCCACACCGCATATTGATGCAAAGCCCGAAGATTTCGGCAAAACCGTGCTTATGCCGGGCGACCCACTGCGCTCACAATTCATAGCGGAAAATTTTCTCGAAAATCCCGTGCTTGTGAACAATGTACGCGGCGTGCAGGGCTACACCGGCACATACAAGGGCGTTAAGGTCTCCGTAATGGCAAGCGGAATGGGTATGCCGTCAATAGGCATTTACAGCTACGAATTGTATAATTTCTTCGGCGTTGAAAATATCATACGCGTCGGCTCCGCGGGCGGTATGAGCGAAAAGGTAAAGCTGCGCGATGTGATTATCGCGGAGGGTGCCTGCACCGATTCGGCGTATGCACGCGATTTCAACCTGCCCGGCACATTCGCGCCCATAGCGGATTTCACGCTTCTCAAAGCCGCCGCCGACAATGCCGAAAAGCTCGGCCTTTCCTACGCGGTCGGTAATGTTATATCATCCGATGTTTTTTACCACGATACCGCAAATGTTGCCGACGGGTGCGACAGTGCGTCGCTCTGGCGTAAAATGGGCGTTCTGTGTGTGGAAATGGAAGCCGCCGCGCTCTATATGAATGCCGCAAGAGCAGGCAAACGCGCCCTTGCGGTGCTTACGGTTTCCGACCATCTGCTCACGGGCGAAGCTCTGCCGGCTTCCGAAAGGCAGACCTCGTTTACCGATATGATGAAGCTCGCGCTTGAAACGGCGGTTAGTATGGAGAATCAATAATGAGTGAAATCAAAAGAGTGTTCCTTTTCGTGCTTGACAGCTTCGGTATAGGCGAAGCGCCCGATGCCGCCGATTTCGGCGATGCGGGCTGCAGCACGGTACGAAGCGTTTCGGCTTCACCCGAATTTAATATAGATACATTACGCTCGCTCGGTTATACAAAAATCGACGGGCTCGGCTTTCTCGGCGAGGGCGAGCTTAAAGCAAGCGTTGCGCGTCTTAAAGAGCTTTCGCGCGGCAAGGATACCACAATCGGCCACTGGGAGATAGCGGGCATCGTTTCACCTAAACCGCTTCCCGTGTTCCCCGACGGCTTTCCCGATGAAATTCTGAACGAATTTTCGCGCCTTACGGGCAGGGGAGTGCTTTGCAACAAGCCGTATTCCGGCACCGAGGTAATAAAGGATTACGGCGACGAGCATCTTAAAACGGGCGACCTTATCGTTTACACCTCGGCTGACAGCGTTTTTCAGATAGCCGCGCACGAAAGCATCGTGCCGCCCGAAAAGCTTTATGAATACTGCCGCATCGCCCGTGAGCTTCTGAAAGGCGATTACGGCGTGGGCAGAGTTATTGCAAGGCCCTTTGAGGGCGAATACCCGTTTACGCGCACACCGCGCCGCCACGATTTTTCGCTTGAGCCGCCCGAGAACACGGTGCTTGACGAGCTGAAAGCCGACGGCTTTGATGTTATAGGCGTGGGTAAGATACACGATATTTTTGCAGGCAGAGGACTTACGGAATTTGTTTACACACAGAATAATGCCGACGGTATGGCAAAGACAGCGGAGTATCAGAAAAAAGATTTTTGCGGTCTTTGCTTTATAAACCTTGTTGATTTCGATATGACCTACGGCCACCGCCGCGACACAGACGGCTACGCGAAAGCTGCCGCGGAATTTGATGCGTGGCTCAAGGGTTTTATTGCAGATATGCGTGAAGATGACGTGGTTATGATAACCGCAGACCACGGCTGCGACCCCGCATTCAAAGGCACCGACCACACACGCGAATATGTGCCGTTTTTGACATACGGTAAAAAAATTAAGCCCGAAAACCTCGGCACGCTTGACGGCTTCACCACCGTTGCCGACAGGGTAAGGGCACTTTTGAAGGGTTGATTTTATGACAGATAACGAGCTTTGCGC
>JAZUJG010000034.1:0-6347 GCA_045642645.1 Acutalibacteraceae bacterium
GCTGATAACGGCGAAGCCTATCATCTGCGCGCAGCACCCGGCAACCGCCGCGCCGCCCGCGAGCCCGGAAATGCCTATCATAGCGCATAGCGCCGCCGAGCTTATAGGCAGCGTCAGCACAATGCCTACCACCACCGACACGATAATACCCATAATAAAAGGATGCATTTGCGTGGCGATGTTTATAAATGAGCCGAGTTCATACATGGCAAATGCGATTACGGGACAGGTCAGCTTTGCAACAAGCGTGCCCGAAAGAATCGTAACAACGGGGGTAACGAGAATATCCGCCTTTGTTGATTTGGAAACGAGCTTGCCGAGCTCGGTGGCAATAAGCACCGCCACAAATGCACCGGCAGGCCCTGCGGTAAGCGCCTTTTCCTCACCGGCGAGTAAAAATGTCCAGCCGAGTCCGTTGCCGGCATAGCCAACGGCTGCGGCAGAGAACAGCACAAGCGGAGGTGCTTTAAGCGCGTATGCTACGGATACGCCCAGAGCCGCACCTGTTACCGACTGGCAAAAGCCGGATACCTCCGAGAAAAACTCCAGCTTTGTCCATACGGCAAGCGTACTGAAAATGGTCGAAATCAGCAGCGATGCAAAAAGTCCCATCGCCATGGAGCTCATAGCATCTATAAAATACACCTTTGCCGACAGCGTAACGCCCTTTTCGGCGAGTTTTTTTCTGATTGAAGAATTCTTTGCCATTTCTGCGCCTCTTTTTCATAATGTTTTATTTTTTTCACACTTACAGCGTATTTATTATCGCCTGAACGGTCTGTTCAATGTCCTGAGCATCGCACTCAACGGTAATATCGGCATAGCGGCTGTAAAGCGCCTGCCTTTCTCTGAACATACCCTCAAGCGTTTCGCCGTTTTTCAAAAGAATTCCGCGTGTTGTTATGTTGCTTATGCGCCCGAGCATTGTATCATATGATATTTTCAGGTAAACGATTTTCCCGCCGTCAGCCAGATGCCGCATAGACTTCTGCGAATACACCACGCTTCCGCCGGTGGCAATCACGCAATTTGAAAATTCGCTTTCACAAACCGCTTTTTCCTCGGCTTCGGCAAAATAATCCGCACCGCGTGTGTTGATAATATCCTGAAGCGTCATTTTTTCGTTGCGCTGTATAATCAGATCGGTGTCGGCAAAATCCATACCGAGCACCTTTGCAAGTAGCACTCCGCAGGTGCTTTTGCCCGAGCCGGGCATACCCGTCAATACAATATTATTCATATTCACCGCCCCCGTTATAAAGGATTTTTATTGTTTTATCAATATTTTTCCGAGTTGTTGTTGATTTTTTGCAAAATTCGGGTTACAACTCGCCTCATCACTTTGCTTGCTTATACATTTCGCGCAGAGCCTCATACAGCTTTACCGAGTCGGGGTGACCGCAGAATGCAGTCGAATCCGGCGCATTCACAAGCCCTATATGCTGGTAGCAGAGTATTTCGTCAACATAGGGCGAAACGGCTGCCAGCTGCTTTTTTATGCGCTCGATCGGCGCGGGTATAAGTGCCGAACGGTACACGATACCCTCAAATGTAAATAACTCGATATCCGCCCACAGTTTACTTTTGCCCGCTTTGTCGTGGGCTTTTTTCAGTCTTTTATAGTACCGCGCCGTCTGCTTCGGCGTGGATTTTTTTACGCCGACCTCATCCTGATACGCTATAAAGTCCACATTCATTTCTTTTAATTGCTTCACGAATCTGCCGTTGGGAATGGCAATTTTCGTGCCGAACGGTGCAATCAGAGTTTTTGTGCCGGGTGCGACTTTCTGCGTTTCGGCGCAGTAGTCATTCACATATTTCACAAAATCCTTACCGAAATGCCCTATTATGCAGGTTTCATCGGGAAAATACCAGCCGTAAAATGACGGATGCGAGCCGTATTTTGCCCAAAGCTGCCGCATCGCCTTAAATGCTCTTTCGCGCACAACCCCGGATTTCATATTCTCCGCAGGCTTCTGCCAGTTGCCGTAAAAGCCGCAGGAAACAAAAACCTTTATGCCGCATTCATCGGCGGCGGTAAGCATCTCGCCTATGGGGTCTTTGCACCCCATATCCGCAAACGGAAAAATATCGGTATCAAAGTAGCAGTATTCGTCATCGTCATAAACAATGGCGGTATTCATAAGCACAAGGTATTTAAGCCCCCACGATGCCGCCTCCGCCACCTTTTCGCGCCACTGTGCCGCGGTAAAGGTACGGCAAGTATCGTTCCAGTACTTGCCCTCGGCAGGCGAATGGTGCCGAAATTCAAACCACGCGCCCGTAATATGCTTTTCCATTCTGTTCACCCTTTACGGCTCAGTATTTCCTTGAAATCTTCTTCTCCGCTTCCTCACGCGAGATAAGCCCCGAGTTGCAGTCAGCCATTATCTGCACGTCTTTATCTTTAAGACGGTAGAATTCCCATACTATCCACGCGAGTATGCAGCCGATGGTGGGAACGAACACATAGAAAAACCACAGTGAGTCAAGCGCGTGCGCGGACTGCGTAATGCCGGATTCCTCAAGCTCCTTAAAGCTTTCCACCTCAACCATCTGCCAGCCGACCGATTTAAGACCGAGCAGGAAAAGACCGAGTGCGCCCGAAATTGCGGCGGTGAGCTTGGCGACAAAGGTCTGTATTGCAAATGTTATGCCCTTTGCCTCGATTCCGGTTTTATATTTGCCGTATTCGGCGCAGTCGGGGGTAAAGAGCGCCATGGCGATAGCCACAACTGCAAGCGGTATGCTGCGAAGTACAGAAAGAATAATAAAGCCTATAATCGTGTTGTAGCCTACAAAGTACATTATAACGCCGAGTATGGAAACCGCCGCCATGGATGCGCGGTAAAGCTTCATTTTGTCGTATTTTCTGATAAGATGCGGTATGAGGAGCGAAACGATTGCCGAAGGCGCAACGCCGAGCGCCGAAACCACAAGCGAGAACAGCGAGCTGTTGAAAAGATAGTATGAAACGTACAGATTAAGCGCACTCTGAATATTAAGTGCGGCGTAGAAGAAATAGCCGAGGTAGTATATAAGCAGGTATTTGTTGTGAACGAGGTACCTGAACATTGCGCGAACGGTGAATGTTTCCTCCTCTTTGGAGTGATACCTCTCTTTAAGCTTAAACGAAGCCGGCTGCATCGTGGCAAACGCCATAATGCAAAGCACAACCGCCACTACCGAATAGCTCGCGCCTACACCTTCGGAAACAAGCACGGTTGCCACAACGGTCGTAATGCCCACGCCGATATAAGTCCATATACTCTTATACGAAATAACGGTATTGCGCTCGTCAAGGCTGTTCGTCATAGATGTGATAATCGCAAAAATCGGCACATCGCAGAGCGTGTATGCGGCATCCCACAGAATATAGGCGACCGCAAACCACATAAGCTTTGCATTTTCGCCGAACGATGACGGAATAAAGAATATAAGCACCGTGCAAATCGGTATGAGTATTGTGGAAAGCTTTATCCACGGCAGATACTTTTTGCCGCTTTTGAATTTCACCTTGTCGAAAATCACGCCGAAAATCGTATCGTTTACTGCATCCCATATTTTAACTATGAGCATAACGGTTGCCGATTTCACGGGCGATATGCCCTGGAACATAAGGTATGTAACAAGGTAAGTGGAAACAAGGGTGTAAATAATATTCTGCCCCGCAAAGTATGAGTAATATGTCATCCTTTCGCCCTGCGTGGTGGACCAGCCGGGTTTTGTTGCGGTAATTCTGTTGTAAAGCTCTTTAATCATTCCCATACCCCTTTACATAAATGAATACACTACGGTATTCGCTATATTTGCAGGCTTGAGCCTGTATTTCAGTCTGAATTTTCTGCGCTCGCTCCCGCCGCCGCGGAAAGCGATGTTATTGGCGCAGGTTGTTTTTATTTCATCCGTCATATTGCCGAGCTTTACAAACCGTCTTTCGCCCTTTACAAGCGAAAAGTAATTATCAGACGGCGCGCAGTCGGTGTCAATACACACATTATACGCGAATGTATCGGCGGTAAGGTAAATGCCGCCGTCGGCTTTTTCGACCTCGATTTCCGCCTTTTCAAGCCCTGCGGCATAAGGCGGCAAAAGCAATTCGGTAAGCACGGTTTTGCCGAATGATATTCTCACAACCGGCTCATTCGCATACGGTACAAAGCCGATTTCGCGTGTCGTATTTTTGGCGAGGTCTGCATTAAGCACTTCGCCGCCGAGCCTGTCGCCGTTTATATTGTAATAATCAATACTGACCTCAAAATTTTTATTTTCAAGTGTATCGTTATGTGCAAAAATGCGCAATCTGCCGTTTTCGCGTTTATATGTTGCGGTTACGGGCGCGAAAAACCGCTTTGCATAGTACATAAGCGCCTTCGGCACACCCTCAAAATCCACCGCCGACCAGCTCGGGCAGTTCCATACATCATTATACTGCCAGAAAAGGCAGCCGTTGCATCTGCCCTTGTTCTGCCTGAAATGTACCGCGGCATTCTTTACGCACTCCGCCTGCACAATACCGGTAAGGTACGGCAGCGAATCAAACGAAACGGGAAAATCGAACATTTCCGTAAGGTAATAGAGCATTTTCTCGTTGCCGCCGCTGCATTTCTGGTGGCTCATAAACGGCTTTGAATACATCGAGCGCTCGCCTGCGCCCGCAAAGCTCGCTATCGCCTTTTCGCCCGGCAGCGATTCAAGCCCAAATTCCGACATAAACCGCGTGTAGCGGCTCGCGTAGTAGTCAAGCGGCTTCAAGCCGTGCCACACATGCCACATATGCGTATCGCCCACACTGTCGCTGCCCGTCTTTTTGAACGGCGCTTCGCCTACGGGCGAGGACGGAATGTATTTCACATCCGTAAGCTCCGCCAGAACAGGCGGCAGGCGCTTATAGAAAAAGTCAATGTATGAGGAAACGAGCTTTGCCTTTTTCGGCAGGTAAGAAAACATCTGCTCCGCCTCGTTGTTGCCGCAGAACAGTGCGGCACTCGGGTGCAGTGTAATGCGCGAAACATTCAGCGTGATTTCATTTATGACATTCGCCGCAAAATCCTCATCATAAAACGGGTAAAGCTGGCAGGCAAAGCAAAAATCCTGCCATACGAGTATGCCGAGCTCATCGCACCGCGAAAGGAAATATTCATCGGCATAGCTGCCGCCGCCCCACACACGGAGCATATTAAAGCCTGAGTTCACGGCAAGATTCAAGCAGTAGTCAACTGTTTCGCGGCTGCAATCCTCAAACAGAGCCGCAAACGGAATTAAATTCGCGCCCTTTGCAAACATCTTTTCGCCGTTAAGCACAAAGCAGAAATTACTGCCGTAGGCATCCTTTGAGGTATCGAGCGTAATGCTGCGAAGCCCGATTTTCTTTTCAATCCGTTCGCCGCCGCCCGTAATAACCACGGTATAAAGCGGCTGATTTTGCTTGCCGTTCTGCTCGCGAATTCCCCACAATTCGGGGTTTTCCACGGTGAAAACGCCGTTATCGCCAGATATTTTTTCGCCCTGCGGTGAGTACAGTTCTATATTTTGTGCATTTTTTGCACTTACGGTAACAACGGATTTTTCGGGCGCAGTACTCTGTTTTATTTTAATATCGGTTATTTCGCTATCGGTAAAATCAATATAAATATCGTCAAGAATCCCGCAGTACGGCACGCATGGTCCCCAATCCCAGCCGAAATGGCAGCCGGGCTTGCGGATATACGGAATGCCGTTCACGCCGTTCGGGTTCGGCAAAAGCGGATTTGCTCTGTACTTTTCTTTTATAAATAAGTACGGCGAGGAAAAGCAGAATGAAACGGTATTTTCACCCGCCTGCAAAAAGTCTTTGATATCGGCATCAAGCGGCACAAAGGCATTGTTGAGCGAAACTGCCTTTTTGCCGTTGATAAAAACCTCGCAGAGCGTATCCACGCGTGAGCATTTAAGCAGCGCGAGCTTTTTACCGAGCATAGCCGCATCTACCGTAAAGCTGCGTGAAAAGGCGTAGTTTTCGGCGGCGGTGGCAAGTGCTTCGTCTTCGTCGCCCGAAACAAGCGGGTTCTTGATTTCGCCGCATTTTATAAGCGTACCGAAATCCGTTCCGGGAATATCCGCCGAAAACGCCTTGCCGTCGCGCTGCCGCACCATATTCCATTTGCCGTTTAATTCAAGACGCATTTTATCACCTTAATTAAAGTGTTACTACTTCGCGGTCATCCCTGCCGTTGTTGAGCTGCGGGAAATATGAAGCAAATCTGTACTCGGGCTCGCAGTCAAACTCGAACTTTATAAGCGGAATATTAAGTATTTTATCGGGGTTTTCCTGCGGCAAGTCTGTAAGCACTATGCGGTCGCCCTTC
>JAZUJG010000035.1:0-9639 GCA_045642645.1 Acutalibacteraceae bacterium
GGGCTGCGAATTCCTTAACGGCACCAAGACCGTGGGCGAAACAGTCGCAATTATCGGCGGCGGACTTACCGGCTGCGAAATCGCTTACGAAATCGCTCTGCAGGGCAAGAAGCCTCTCATTGTTGAAATGAAGGATGACCTTGTTGCGCAGAAGGGCGTTTGCCTTGCAAACTCCTCCTACCTCAGAGAGTGGTTCGCCCTCAACAAAGTTCCGGTTTACCTTGAAACCGCGCTTAAAGAGGTCAAGGACGGCGCTATCGTCTGCGCCGGCAAGGACGGCAAGACCTTTGAGATTCCCTGCGATTCCGTTATAAGCTGCATGGGCTACAAGCCCAACCCGCTCGTAAAAGACGGCGGCAAGAACGTTTACCTTGTGGGCGACTGCCTTGCAATAGGAAATCTGCGCTCGGTTATATGGCGCGCCTATGACGTCGCCATGGCAATATAAACTGCCATATTCGGCGCAGAACGGAAAGATAATGTTAATGCGTATGCGAAAAATCGCATACGCATTTTATTTTCTTTCCTAAGCGTTTCCCCGCCCGCTCGGAGTATCTGTGTTAACCGGACTTAAGGGCCTGTAAATGAAAAAAACGGATTATTAACAGTTGAGTTTAGGCTGACGAGCAAAGATTGAATTTAACAAAAAGCATCGTTTACGCATTATGTGTAAACGGTGCTTTTAATCTATCCGGTGCAGTATTAACTTTCATCCGCAAGAATACGGTATATATTCTCGGCAATGTTTTCAACCAATGGTACAACAACACTGTTGCCGCATTGCTTATATATGCTTTTTTCAGGTGTATTACCGAATCTGAAATCTTTCGGGAAACCCATAAGTGCAAGGCATTCATAGGGGGTGATTTTACGAATACCGAAGTTGTCTCTTATAATCGGAATGCGGTTAAACCAAGTGCCCATATTTGCTTTCAGCGTGAATGATATGCCGTCTTTGCTCTTTTGAATACCGTAATCGGAAAAACGGTATATCTGCTCACAATCTGTAATAAATGCCGACAATTTTGCATATTCCGACGAATCCGTGCCGTAATACAGCGAATCCTGCGCCTTTACCGTCATATCTATTACATCGGTAATGTGCTTTTTCAATTCGCACGTTTCGGGGAATTTGAATTTTTCGGCAAGCGTTTCATCTTTGAACGCAACAATATATGTTCTTGTTCTGTGCTGCGGAATACCGTAATCGCTTGCATCGGCAATCAAATAGCGTATTATATAACCTCTGCTCAACAGTTCGTTGTGAATTATATTAAATGTTTTTCCGTTGTCGTGTTCGGTCAGATTGGCAACATTTTCCAAGAAAATGATTTGCGGCTGCAAACTGTCTGCCGCCCGCATAATCTCAAAAAACAGATTACCGCGAGCATCTGCAAATCCCTCTTTTTTACCGCACACGGAAAACGGCTGGCAGGGAAAGCCTGCCGTGATAATATCGACTTTTTCAACACCGGAAAAGTCGATTTTTCTTATATCACCGCACAAAAGTAAAGTATCGGGAAAATTCAATGCATAGGTTTTGCAGGCATCCGAATCAATTTCGTTTGCCCAAACAACTTTAAATCCTGCTTTTTCAAACGCCGAATCAATGCCGCCTATGCCTGCAAAAAGGCTGCCCACCTTATATTCTTTCATCATTTTATAAATCTGATTTGAAGATTAAGGTCGATATAATACTTGTTGTCTTTCTTTTTAACAACGGCATAATCGTGTCTTCCGGCACCGCCTCTGTCAAAGCGTGTATTGCCGAGAAGATAATCCTCAAAATCGTTTCTGTTATAGAGATGATAGCATAGAACTTCGCCGTCTTCTCTTACGATTATATAACCGCCGTTTGCATCCGCGTGACCTGACCAAACTTTGCCGGGCAGCATACCGAGTGCAGATTCGGTCAGTAGTTTTTTGATTTTGTAATGATAGTATTTATGTCCCTCGGTTAAATCATAACCGAGAGGATTCTTCTCGGTTACTGCGTTTACGGCTGCAAGAATGTTGTTTGTTCCGTTTTGATAATACTCAAGCATTGTATATCCGACTATTGCCGGCAAATCGGAATCAATCAAAACGAGATTGTTTTTAAAGGTTGCACCGGTCATTCCGGCAAATCGTAAAGATAAGCCGTTTTCTGCGATACAACATATTCTTGCGGCAACGGAAATATCTCTTTTAGTGACACCGTTACTTTCTTTTTCAACAAACAAACCGTTGATTTCATCCATTAGTTCGTCTGTCATATTTCCGCATATTTCAAAAGTAAAATTAGTATTTGTACCTGCATTAAGAAGTGTTGCAGGCTTACCCAACCGCGATTTAATACTGAAGCCGAGTGTCGGCGTAAGTCCTGTATTAAAATCGTGGACTTTTATGGTAATATCTGATTTATCGGCAGAAGGTGCTTTTAATCTCGTGCACGTTATTTCTTCCATAAACTCCGATGTTTCAAGGATTTCAAATGCCGCGGTTCCCTTGGTATTAACGATTTTTCCGTAAAGCAACTCTGCTTGTGTTTTAAATGTACCGGTACCGATACTGACTTTAATTTTGCCGTTTTCGTTTTCGATGTTTACTACTTGTTCGTGACCGTCAAAAAAGAAATGTAATGTACCTGCTTGTTCATTGCGTATAATTTCAATAATATCATAAAAGATATTATCTTTTTTGTTTAACTCGCCGTCAGCGCCGTACAATTTACCGTCTGCAAGTAATTTAAAAAGAGTGTATATTTCGCTCCATTCGCCCTTATTACCTTTAAGCATTATCCAACACCGCCTTTATTTCTTTTGCTATTGCTTCAATAACATTTACCGTTACGCTGTTTCCGAACTGTTTGTATAAATGAGTATCGGCAAGAACGAATTTAAAATCATCCGGGAAGCCTTGCAGCCTTGCCCACTCACGTGGCGTCATTTTACGAATACCGAGTTTATTTATTTCGCCTTTGATATGTGTTGTAGGCGTTAAATCCTTTTGCCGTTTATCTATGACAAGATTTCTTTCTCTGCCCATACCGCCGCATACTATTGCACCGGCAATATCACTCCAATCTCTGATTTCATAACCGAAGCCGTTACCTTTGGCGGCGTGACGGGCTTTATGAGCAACCAAAGTATCCCAATATGCCGTGCTTAAATAATATTTTGCGGGAACGGGATCTTCCTCACAAATATCCCACAAACATTTTGAATCATCGGTTTTTTCGGGGAATGTAAAGGTTCCGGGAGCAATATCGTTTCTAAATGCAACTATATATATTCTTTCTCTGTTTTGCGGAACACCGAAATTTCTTGAATTAAGAACCTTTGAAAAAACGGTATAGCCCAAATTCTCAAAAGTCTTGCAAATAATTTTAAAGGTTTTTCCTTTATCGTGAATAGTCAGACCTTTTACATTTTCGCAAAAAATTACTTTAGGTTTGTGATATTCGCATATACGGGCAACATCAAGGAACAATGTGCCGCGGCATTGACCTTTGTAATCATCGTCAAAACCTTTTCGTGCTCCCGCAAGGCTGAATGCCTGACACGGAAAACCGGCAAGACAAATATCAAATTCAGGAATTTCCGATTCGGGTATTTTTGTAATATCGCCGGCTATTTCAAAATCATCATCAAAATTAGCCTTGTAAGAAGCCTGCGCGAACTTATCCCATTCGCTGACAAAAACGGTTTCTATATCTTCACCGAATGCTCTGTCAAATCCTATTCTTATACCGCCGATTCCCGCAAACAAGTCTATTGATTTATAATTGCTCATTGCTTTTTACCGCCTTTTCTATAACATCGGCACATTTTTCGGGGGATTTTTTTATTTCTCTGCCCCAAAATCTGATAACAGTCCAACCGTCTGCCTTGAGTTTTTCGGTTACTTCTCTGTCGCGTGCCATATTTCGCTCTATTTTCGGAATCCAAAAATCGCGGTTTGACTTTATTTCTGCGCTTTTGTGTTCCCAATCAAAGCCATGCCAAAATTCACTGTCACAGAACACAGCAACCTTTTTGCCTTTAAAAGACAAATCGGGATGCCCGAAAACCGTTTTATCGTTTTTTCTGTACCGTATGCCTCTTTGCCACAATTCTCGCCTTAAAAGCCTTTCAATATCTGAATCCTTATTCTTTACGGCCTGCATATTTCTGTGCCTTTGTTCGGGTGTGTGTCTGTCCATATCGAGTTCCTCTTATCTGTCAATTTCAACAATATCACCGAAATCACATTCCAAAGCCTCGCATATTCGCGTAAGTATCTCCATTGAAACATACTCATTTTTATTCAGTTTTGTTAAAGTGGATTGCGAAAGCCCCGCTATCTGTCTTAACTGTGCTTTGGTTATTTTCTTTTCGATAAGCAATATCCATAATTTTTTATAAGTTACCGGCACAATAAACACCTCATGTCACATTATGTGACTATTATATTACAAAGGTTGTCGTTTTGCAACAAAAAGTCGTGCATTCGCAACACTTTTCTCACCGCTTCGGCGGTGTTTTTTTATGCCCTTTTTCGGCTGCAACACGCCCGAATCTCACACAAATAAAAAATATTTTATTCCGCTTTACTTTTACAATACCCATAACAATATATAATGTAGGTTTTCGAGACTTGATACAATCAAGCCACAGTTTTCATAGTAAACAATAAGCACAAGTAGTGTGCGGCAGGTGTTATGCCAAAGGTAAACACCGCAAATTTACGCGCCCTTTCGTTCCGCCTTTGCGAGAACCAAACGGGCAAAACCAAAACTTTGTTGCCGTGAATTCACGGCAACAAAGTACCTTTCACGCCGATAAAGTCGGCAAAGTTTTGATTCGGGGGCGGCAGCGGTTCGGCTTTCTTTTTGAAAAAAGTTCCGTTCGCCGCGCCCCGGGGAAGCATCGGCTTCCCGTTGCCGCTGCCTACATTTAAGCAATACGGGAGTGGGATATGACGGTTATTCACGAGGGAATAACCGCTCATATCAATTTTGCTTTGAATATTGCAGACAAACCTTAATTATCACAAGGCCCTTAAGTCCACCTGACATGTATACACCTTCGGGGCGGGGAAAACGCTTTCTGCATCCGAATCTGTCAGTTTCTGTTTTTCTTTTCTCGCAGTTGAAAATTTCTCTGCAATATGTTACACTGTTACCAATATGAAACAGGAGTGTAAAAAATGGAAGAAAAACTCAGCAAAAAAGAAAATATTATTCAAGCCGTAAAGTTCGCTTTATTCTCGGCTTCGGCGGGGCTTATTCAAATCGGCTCATTCACCGCCCTCACCGAGCTGCCGCCAAAGCTTTTCGGCACCGAGCTTCCCTACTGGGCTTGCTACCTGCCCTCGCTCATTCTTTCGGTACTGTGGAATTTCACCTTTAACCGCAAGTTCACCTTTAAGTCTGCGAACAATGTTCCCGTTGCCATGCTCAAGGTTGCGGCGTACTATGCGGTATTCACTCCGCTTTCGACCTACCTCGGCAATCTTGCGGCAAATGCCGGCGTAAATGAATACATTGTTGAAATAGTCACTATGGGCGCGAATTTCGTAACCGAATTCCTGTTTGACCGTTTCGTTGTTTTCCGCAATTCCATGAACACCAACGACCTCGCCAAAAAGGATAAGGAAAAGAAAGAAAAAGAACAATAAACAACAATTCAACGGGCAGCTCAATGAGCTGCCCGTAAATTGTTGTTTATTTATGCAAGCGTTGCCGCCATAAGTGCCTTTATGGTGTGCATTCTGTTTTCGGCTTCGTCAAAGACTATTGAAGCCGCGCTCTCAAACACCTCGTCGGTAACTTCCATACAGTCGATTCCGAATTTATCGTAAATCTGCTTGCCGACTGTGGTTTTCAAATCGTGGAATGCGGGCAGGCAGTGCATAAAGCGGCACTGTTCGCCTGCATTTTTCATAAGCTCTGCCGTAACTCTGTACGGCGTAAGGTCTTTTATACGCTCCGCCCAGACCTCATCCGGCTCGCCCATACTGACCCACACATCCGTGTAAATCACATCGGCGTTTTTCGTGGCGGTGAGGGCATCCTCGCAGAATTCAAGCGTTGCGCCCGTCTGTGCGGCAATTTCCTCGCATTTTGCTATAAGCTTTGCATCGGGGAAATATTTTTTCGGTGCGCAGGCTACGAAGTGCATACCCATTTTTGCGCAGCCGACCATAAGCGAATTGCCCATATTGTAACGCGCATCACCCATATAGACGAATTTTTTGCCTTTAAGTGAGCCGAAATGCTCGCGCACGGTAAGAAAATCGGCAAGTATCTGTGTGGGGTGCGATTCATTTGTAAGTCCGTTCCACACCGGAACACCTGCGTACTTCGCAAGCTCCTCAACGATTTCCTGACCGAAGCCGCGGTACTCTATACCGTCGAACATTCTGCCGAGCACGCGTGCGGTATCGGGAATACTCTCCTTTTTACGTATCTGCGAGCCCGAGGGATCAAGGTAAACGGGGTGCATACCGAGGTCAGCCGCCGCGACCTCAAATGAGCAGCGCGTTCTTGTGCTTGTTTTTTCAAAGATAAGAGCAACATTTTTGCCTTCGCAAAGGCGGTGGGGAATACCCTGCTTTTTCTTTGCCTTCAGTTCCGCCGCAAAATCGAGTAAAAATTCTATTTCTTCGGGCGTAAGCTCGAGAATGCTCAAAACGCTTCTGCCCTTAAGACTTTCGCAAATCATTTCAAAAACCCCTTAACATATTCGATTTGCTTCAATACGGACTCAACCGAGGTGCCTCCCGCGCTGATGCGTTTCTTAACGCAGTTTTCAAGATTGACCGCATCGTAAACATCATCGCCGAACAAATCGCTGTGTTTTTTATATTCCTCAACAGTCAGAGTTTCAAGCACCTTGCCGCACGCTATACACTCTGCCACTATTCCGCCCGAGATTTTATAAGCGCTTCTGAACGGCATACCTTTACCTACAAGGTAATCCGCGAGGTCGGTAGCATTTATAAAGCCTTTCTGGGCGGCTTTTTTCATATTATCGGTGCAAACGCCCATGGTGGAAATCATACCGCAGAACACATCAAGGCACATTTTCACCGTATCGCAGGCGTCAAAAACGCACTCCTTATCCTCCTGCATATCCTTGTTGTATGCAAGTGGCAGACCTTTGAGCACCGTAAGCAGAGTAACGAGGTCGCCGTAAACCCTGCCGGTTTTGCCGCGCACAAGCTCCGCCATATCGGGATTCTTTTTCTGCGGCATTATGGAGGAGCCGGTGGTGAATGCATCGGAAAGCTCAATAAACTTGAACTCCCAGCTTGACCACAGCACTATTTCCTCCGAAAATCTTGAAAGGTGTGCCATAAGCAGCGAGGCGGCACTCATAAACTCCACGCAGAAATCTCTGTCGGAAACACCGTCCATTGAATTAAGACAAATTCCGTCAAAGCCGAGATTTTCGGCTTCAAAGTAACGGTCGGTATCGTATGTCGTACCGGCGAGCGCACAACTGCCTATGGGGCTTATATTCAGCCTCTTGCGGCAATCCGCAAGTCTGTCGCAGTCGCGCACAAGCATCATGGCATACGCCATAAGGTGATGCCCGAAGGTTACGGGCTGTGCGCGCTGCAAATGGGTGTAGCCGGGCATAATGGTGTCGGCATACTGCTCCGCCTTTTCGGTAACGGCGGCGAGCAGATTTTTGGTTTTTTCGGTGATGCAGTCGATTTCGTCACGCAGGTACAGGCGCAGGTCAAGAGCGACCTGGTCATTTCTGCTGCGCGCGGTATGCAGCTTTTTGCCGACCTCTCCGACGCGCTCGGTGAGCACCTGCTCAACAAACATATGAATATCTTCACACGTTCCGTCAATAGCGAGCGCGCCGCATTTAAGGTCCTCGAGAATGCTTTCAAGGCCGCACGCCAGAATATCACGGTCATTTTCCGTGATTATTCCCTTATGAGCAAGCATGGCGGCATGAATAATACTGCCCTTTATATCCTGCTCATACATTCTCGAATCAAAAGCTATGGATGAGTTGAAGGCATCGGCGATTTCGCTTGTATTGCCATCGGTTCTGCCCGCCCACATTTTTGCCATTTTTACACCCCGTAATTATTTATCGTTTTTGGCATCGACCATAGCCTGAACCTTGATGGGAAGACCGAACAGGTTGATGAAGCCTGCACTGTCCTTCTGGTCATAGTCGCTTTCGCCGAAGGTTGCGATTTCTTCGCTGTAAAGTGAGTAGTCACTCCATACGCCCGCTTTTATAATGTTGCCCTTGTACAGTTTAAGCTTAACGGAGCCGGTTACCTTCTCCTGAGTTTTGTCAACGAAAGCCGAAAGAGCCTCGCGCAACGGGGTGAACCACTGACCGTTGTAAACTACCTCTGCAAAGGTGATGGAAAGCTTCTGTTTCTCGTGAAGCGTGTACTTGTCAAGGCATACACTTTCAAGGTATTCGTGAGCCTTGTAAAGAATCGTTCCGCCGGGGGTCTCGTAAACGCCGCGGCACTTCATGCCGACAAGTCTGTTTTCAACGATATCTATAATGCCGATGCCGTTTGCGCCGCCGAGCTCATTGAGCTTTAAGATGATGTTCTTTGCGGTCATCTTTTCGCCGTTGAGAGCAACGGGAGCGCCCTGAACGAAATCAAGAGTGATGTAGGTAGGCTCATCGGGAGCATCAATGGGTGAAACGCCCATTTCAAGGAAGCCCTTTTTCTCGTAAAGCGGCTCGTTGCCGGTATCTTCAAGGTCAAGACCTTCGTGTGAAAGGTGCCAGAGGTTTTTGTCCTTGGAATAGTTTGTTTCCCTGTTTATTTTAAGCGGAATATCGTGTGCTTCGGCATAGTCGATTTCTTCCTCACGCGATTTTATATCCCACTCACGCCAGGGGGCGATGATGGGCATATTGGGTGCAAAGTGCTTGATGCCGAGCTCGAAACGAACCTGGTCGTTGCCCTTGCCGGTGCAGCCGTGGCAGATGGCATCTGCGCCCTCTTTAATGGCGATTTCAACAAGTCCCTTTGCTATGCAGGGGCGAGCCGTGCTTGTGCCGAGAAGGTACTCCTCGTAAACAGCACCCGCCTTCATGGTGGGGATAATGTAATCGTCAACATATTCTTCGGTAAGGTCAAGCACATAGAGCTTTGATGCGCCGGTCTTTATAGCCTTTTCTTCAAGGCCTTCAAGCTCATCTGCCTGGCCGACGTTGCCGGAAACCGCGATAACCTCGCAGTTGTTGTAATTTTCTTTAAGCCACGGGATGATAATGGATGTATCAAGACCGCCTGAATATGCGAGTACTACTTTTTTGATATCTGCTTTGTTCATAATAAATATGCTCCTTTGAAAAATTATGGCTTGATTATATGCCCCTTGTTGAATAATGTCAAGCGTTTTATGCAATTTTATTCATAAAACACTGTATTTTATGCAATATACTTTTTATTTTTTGCATTTTAGACTGTGATTTGTGCATATATTCAACAAAAATGCATAAAAGCATGCGACAGATGTAATATAATCGGTATAAAAAAAATCAGAATTGAATTATGCAGCCTATCGGTTACATTCTCAATTCTGACCTTTTAATTCAACTCTTATTTGTTCACAAGTTTCAGTGCCGTATCGGGAATGCGCGAGGTGATGTTATCCACACCCATTTTTATGAGCTT
>JAZUJG010000036.1:0-8952 GCA_045642645.1 Acutalibacteraceae bacterium
GGGATAATGCCCGAAGCCTTGACTATAAATGAAATCACGAAGCTGTTTTTGCCTGCAAAGGCATCAAGCTTTTTGACCTTGGGGAAACGGCGTTTGAGCGTGTCGACCATTCCCTTGCCGGTGAATTTGCCGAGGAAGAACGGGGGAATAAGCCCTATTGCAACCGCTATGAAGTTTACGAGTATTGCAACCCATACATCCTCAAAAACTATGCCGCTTAATACGAAAATTATTGACGGCGTAACCACAAGCGCAAACGATTTTACAAGGTTAAAGAGTATTATCATAAGCGCAACGGTGATTGTGCCGCCGGTGAGCATACTTGTGAGCGAGTCAACATTCTTTACCGAGATGTTGTTTTTCTTCATAAAAATCAGCACCGCAACGACCATAACAAGCATAAATATGCCTGCAAGTATCTGCAGCACCTTTACGAGCTTGTCGTAGTTCTTTTTCTGTTCCGTTTTATTTTCCATTTCCCATTCCCCTCAAGATTTTTATTTTGTTTCGCTCTGCGCAATCCTCAATATAAAAAAGATGCAGATGTGCCGTTTTTGACCGATAGGCGTATATGGATACGTCGAGGGAAAAAACGGCGCAAGAAAAAACAGATTGTTTTTTCGTTCTGCGCTTTTTTTACTGTCGTTCAAAATAACCGTAGTCGGCGTAGTAGTATGTCCTTATGTAACCGTCTGTCGAAAGCACCACGAATTCACCCGTGGATTCTAAAAAATACACGCCGTCGCCATCCTCGGCTTCGGTCTTATACAGTGCATCCGGGTTTTCTATGACCGCCGCAGCCGCCGCTTCGTAAGCCTCTGCCGAGTCAAAGCCCATATCAATGCCGTGCTTTTTGTAGTGCTGGTTGAGAAGCCCCGCGTTCCTGAATACATACTGTGCCGAGTCCTGCCGGCGCGTTACATATTCCGTAACCTCTGCTTCGGTCGTCTGCGCAGAAGGCTCCGTGTCGGCGTTGCCGCCGCCCAATTTGCCTGTAAGCACCAAAATAATTGCGATTACGATTACGACCGCAGCCGGCAAGCCTTTCTTTTTGGCGCCGGAGTTTGTGTGCTGTCTGCCGCCGGAATTATTACGGTTCTGGCTCATTTTTTCACTTCCCGAAATACGATTTTACGGGCTTCGCGCATTCGTCAGCCCGCAAATAAAACTTTCCCGAAGATAGTACCATATTGCGCGGCGTTTGTCAAATATCGTTCGCAATCATTCCGAATATTTCTATTGTATAATGGCTCCGAATATGATATACTTAACTTATCAAAAAAAATGGTGCGTATTGCACCTGAACGGAGGTAAAAAATGGGATTCTTAAAAAGCATTATCAAAA
The DNA here is from genome assembly GCA_045642645.1 of Acutalibacteraceae bacterium. GTDB lineage: Bacteria > Bacillota > Clostridia > Oscillospirales > Acutalibacteraceae > DTU089. The sequence continues at coordinate 1,346 of JAZUJG010000036.1, forward strand.
ATGCCGTTGATGACGGTATCAGCAAAGGAATCAGGGATGCTGTAAGCTCCGCAACCGAAAAAATCATTGCCCCCAAAGCAGAGGAGTATGCAAACGAAGTGGCAAATTCTTTGGATAACGCCGCAGGTGAAGCGAATGCCGCCGCCGCAGGCGCAGATGAAAAGAAAAACGGTTTTTCTTCTTTGGAGGAATCGCTGAACAGACTTTCACAGTCCGCGGAAAAGTATGCCGCAACGCTTGAAAAGGCTGCCGAATCGCAGGAGGATCTTAACACAATGTGGAATGAGAAGCTCGCAGGCTTCCCCGTATGGTGCTTCGGCGGTACGGATTTCAGCATTGATGAAAACGGAACTGCCGCAGACGGCGGTGTCTATTATATATTTAATGCCGAGGGCACTACGCAGGAAGGGCTGGATATGTATGTGGAGCTGCTTAAACAGAACGGCTTTGTGCGCAAATACAGCTCATCGGACGAAGTTCTTTATAAGGATTTGGGCGGCGAATACCTCGTATTCGGCAAAACCGATGCTTTCGGCGCTGCTCCCGTGATGTCGGTTTCCATGGTACGCACAAAAGACAGAAGCGAAATTGAATGCTGATAAGGCAGATAAGTAAATGAAAAAGCACTTGCCGAAGCGGGTGCTTTTTTCATCAAGCCGCAGGAAATGCACGCTTGCGCGTGATGAGATTCCGTTTGCGCGAAGCGCAACTTCATTACGCAGTACTTCATTGCCGAAGGCACTTCATTTATCGTTAGATAACTTCATTTATTTATGCCCGCACATGAAGTTCAAGTAAACTTGAAATGAAGTTTGCAAAAATACTTTGCAAAATGAAGTTATGCCCTGCGGGCATAAATGAAAAATTCCGTTCGCCAAAGCCAACGGAATTTTTTGGTGGGCCATCAGGGACTCGAACCCCGGTCCAACCGGTTATGAGCCGGTTGCTCTAACCAACTGAGCTAATGGCCCTTGACTCAAGGACGAATAGAATTATATTAAATTAGAGTGTATTTGTCAATAGATTTTTCGTATTTTTTCATTTTTCATTTAACATATTTATTATTACGAAATAATAAGATTGAATTGATTGTTTGTGTGTGTTATTATATTTAGGTATAATAAATCTGATAAACTGCAAGTGTCACTTTTGGCGTAGGAGGCAACAATGGCTTTAAAACAAAGTAATAATAAAAAACATAACGGAATAATGCTGTTGAAAGAACAATTGCGTGAATTAGAACCGGTTAATTTCATTTTATTGACAATAGCGGGGACTGTAAATGCTTTCGGTGTTACCGTGTTTTTATTTCCGGTTAAGCTTTATGACAGCGGTATATCCGGTGTTTCTATGTTGCTTGACCAGGTTACACCGTCGCAGTTTACGCTGTCAATTTTTCTTTTATTACTGAATATCCCCATATTTTTATTCGGTTTAAAGCGTCAGGGGATTGCATTTACGGTTTATTCGGTATTTACGGTCGGTATATATTCACTGGTATCATATTTAATAATGAATGTACTGCCGGTTGATGTTTCATTTATATCACCGCTTGCCGGTACGGATTTACTGTTGTGTGCCATTTTCGGCGGAGTTATTTCCGGTATTGGCAGCGGTATGACTATTCGCTTTGGCGGAGCTATTGACGGAATTGATATTATATCGGTAGTGTTCGCAAAAAAACTCGGTATATCAATAGGCTCGTTTGTGTTTGTGTTTAATACAATACTCTATATAATCTGCGGTATAGTAATTAAGAGTTGGATTTTACCTTTGTACTCCATTGTAACATATTATGTCGGTTCAAGAACGGTTGATTATATTGCCGAGGGCTTTGACAGGGAAAAATGTGCCATGATTGTAACAACCAAAGCCGAGGATATTTCAAATGCACTTTCCTCAGCTTTCGGAACAAGCGGTACAATAGTAAATGCCATTGGCGGTTATTCAAAAGAAGAAAAGGATATAATATATTTTATAATAAACCGCTTTCAAATAAACAAGCTCAGGCAGATAGTTCATGAAATTGACGGTAAAGCATTTATTTCGTTACAGGAGGTTTCGGATGTTATTAAAAACACCGAACCTTAACCGATAAATATCTGTGTAACATAATACGCGCCGCCGGCATATTCAACGCAAATCGCCGCAGATGTGTATTTGTTGTTCATTATGTTTGCGCGGTGCGCTTCTGAATTCATAAAGGCATCTACCATTTGCTGCACGGTGTTGTCGGATGTGCCGCGCTGAATATTTTCGCCGGCGGTTGAGTATGAAACGCCGTCATTTGTAAGTATCGAGTCAAAATAACCGCCCAACGGTCTTTCGTGGCTGAATTTTACAATTATTTCCGATGTGCGTATTTTTGCGCAACGGTAAGCGTTCTCGTTAAAGTAAAGGGGAGAGTAACCTTCTTTTGCGCGTTCGGTGTTAAGTAAATCCAAAATCTCGTATTCAAGTGCTGCATTGTTGTGCGTCACGGGCTCCGGATCGGGAGAAAGTTTGGGTATTACTTCGCCTTTTTCAAGCTCCGCACCGCAAATTCTGCAGCGTTTGTCGCCGCTGTAACCGGGGGCGTTCTTGGTGGGCTGAATTATATTGTACACTTCAACAGAAAGGTGACCGTCAGCTTCAATCATTTCACCCTTTTCAATGCATTTACCGCAATCGGTGCAATAAATATCTCCACTGTATCCGCTTTCGGTACAGGTTTGTTTTTTTGCATTTTTAGTTATTGTATTTTGATGTTTACAGGCAGTAGTTGTATTTGTCTGTTCCTGCTTTTTGGAGGTAGTGGAATTGTTTTTATCTTGATTGCGGTTATCGGTATTTTTGTCATTCTGTGGCTTATTGATGCTTTGTTGATTTTTAGATGCTGCAGTGGTAGTTTGATTGCTGTTTTTTTCCTTATCTGACTGTTCGGGTGTGTTTACGGTCGTATCCTGCACATTATCGGTTGTGACTTCGTTTTCAGCTTCGGGTTTCGATTGAATATCCGTCACTTGTTGATTTGTGCCTGTATAGTCGGAATTTGCCGTATCTGTGTGTTCAACGGTACTTTGCGGCTCCGCGGCGGTGCCGCCGTCTTTTGTGCAGGCGCATATCAATGCCAAGAGTGCAAAAACACAAATAAGTGAAACGAGTTTTTTCACAGCGACTCCTCCTTTATATAATTATTATATATTGATTTAGAGTTTCCGTCAATAAATAATATCAATATTAAGTTCTTGTTGTAAAACTTTAAACTTATTTGTTGACATTGATTTAACAATAATTTAAAATGTAACTGTACTAAAAATACGGAGGTAGTATTATGAAAGCAGCAATTTACGGCGCAGGCTCGCTCGGTACGGTGCTCGGCGCATATATCACAAAGAACGGCGAAAGCATCGATCTAATCAACAGAAATAAGGCTCATGTTGCCGCTATGAAAGAAAATGGCGCTAAAATTACGGGTACAGCCGATTTTACCGTTAAGGTAAATGCGCTTTTACCCGATGAGATGAGCGAAAAGTATGACATTATTTTCCTTATGACAAAGCAGCTTGACAACAAAGCAGTTGTCACAATGCTTACGAATTTTCTGGCTCCCGATGGTGTAATCTGTACAATGCAGAACGGTCTGCCCGAGCACAGCGTTTCCGAGGTTATCGGTGAAGACAGAACATACGGCTGCGCTATCGGTTGGGGCGCACAACTGACCGATGCAGGTGTAAGCGAGCTTACTTCCGAGCCTGATGCACTTGTTTTTGCCCTCGGCGCACTTACCGAAAAAGGCGAAAAGGATGCTCATTTTGAGGAAATCAAACGCCTGCTTTCGCTTATGGGTACGGTTGAGGTTGAAGAAAACTTTATAGGCGTTCGCTGGTCCAAGCTCCTTGTAAACAGTGCGTTCAGCGGTATGTCCGCAGTTCTCGGCTGCAATTTCGGTGAAGTTGCAGCAAACAAGCAGTCAAGATATTTTGCTCTCTGCATTATTAAGGAAATTATTGATGCCACACGCAAAGGCGGCATTAAGATTGAGCCCATTCAGGGCAAAGATGTAGTAAAGCTTATGGATTACTCAAACGGCTTAAAGCACGCGGTTAGTATGTTCCTTATGCCTATAGTTATCAAAAAGCACCGCCTTATCAGAGCAAGTATGCTGCAGGATATTGAAAAAGGCAAGCCCTGCGAGGTAGAAGCAATTAACGGCGTTGTAAGCGACTACGGCAGAAAAGTTGGTGTTGCAACTCCCGTAAATGACCGAGCTGTTAAGATAATTCACGAAATCGAAAACGGCAAGCGTAAACCCGGATTTGAAAACCTTTCAGCATTCAACGACCTTCTTAAATAATTTTTAAAGGGGTTTATTATGGAAAAGGAACAGATTACTTACGGTATTAAGTTCAAGGATAAACTCGGTTATGCCCTCGGTGATGCCGGTGGGTTGCTGTCGTTTTCTCTCATCTCATCATTTCAGCAGATGTTTTATACCGATGTTCTTAAAATCAAACCTTCTAAAATTTCTGCGTTAATGCTTGTTGCGCGAATCTGGGATGCTATAAACGACCCTATGTGGGGCGGCTTTATTGACTCGCGCAAACCCACGCGCTTCGGCAGATTCAGACCGTATATTTTGGGCGCATCAATTCCGCTTGCGATTGCCGCTGTACTGATGTTTACGCAAATCCCCGGACTTTCCGCAAATCAGTATCTGATTTTTGCTTACATCACATACATATTCTACGGTATGATGTACACCGGTGCCAATATTCCGTTCGGCTCGCTTGCTTCGGTTGTTACCACCGATGAGGTTGAGCGCTCATCACTTTCCATGTGGCGTTCTATCGGTGCCGGTGCAGGCGGTTTGCCGGCAACCATTCTCTTGCCTATGTTGGTTTATTCAACAGTTGAGGGTACGGATATTAAATACCTTGACGGCAGTAAGCTCACTACTGCGGTTGCCGTACTTGCGGTATTATCGGTTTTGGTTTACTTTATCCATTTCAAACTTACCAAGGAGCGAGTAACCTTACCTCCCAAGCAAAAGGATACTAAATACAGTCCCGTAAAATCTATCGGTGCATTTATTAAAAACAAGCCGTTTATGGTTATGTGCATAGTAAATATGCTCTTGATAGGCTTCCAGTTCTATACGCAGACTTATTACAATTACCTGCTCAAAAACTTCTATAATCGACCCGAGCTTTACAGTTATGTTACTGTTTTCACATATCTTCCGATGGGTATGCTTTTACCGTTTATGGGCAAGCTTGTGAGAAAGTACGGAAAAAAAGAGATATGTTCTGTCGGTATTGCTGTTGCGGCAGTCGTGAACATTCTTCTATTTGCTATACGCGGCAGTTCGCTTGCGGCAAATCCGTATGTTTTCCTTGTTTTCATATTCCTGAGTGGAGCCGGTCAGACCTTCCTTATTCTCGAAATATGGGCGCTTGTTATGGATGTGCTTGATTATCATGAGCTGCGTACCGGCAGATGCGAGGAGGGAACGGGCTACGCCTGTGTTTCGTTTATGCGCAAACTCGGCCAGACTGCTGCAGGTGCGGGCTCTGCGGCGCTGCTTGATGTTATCGGCTACGATGTAAATGCAATTCAGCAAAGTCAGCCTGTTCTTGATAAGCTTTATGACCTGTCAACTCTTGTGCCTGCAATAGTTCTTGTTTTGATGTTTGTTACACTCAAATTCTTCTACCCGTTCACAAAGGCAAAGCTTGCCGAAATGAAAGAGCAGTTGGTAATTTCAAGAGCTGAATAAAAATTCAAGTCCTTGTAAAGCGATTTGCTTTACAAGGACTTAATATGTTTATTGGATTATTTATAGTATTTTCCAAGCGCTCCGATCTCATCATCTTTGAGCGCACCGTCAAATATAATCAGGTCGTCAATATTTACGATTTGTTCAAGTGTAAAGCTGTTCCACTCGCCGCATGAATCATCACCGAGTCTGAATCCGATTCCGTCAAGCGCTACTGCATATTGCGGCTCTATTACCGTTGTATGTGCTTCCTTAAAGTTGTAGTAGAGCTTCAAAAGCATATTATCTTTATCAACAACAAATGTTGCGTGTACCCAGCCGTCGGAAATATCGTCGGGGAACGGGGTGATGAACTCGAAATCGTCATCGCCGCAGCCGATGTTGAGAAGAGTATCGTTTCGTCTTAATGCAAGTACAATTCCGTTGTAATCGCGGTGTTCACACCAGCACTTTGTAGCAAGAATTACGGCTTCGCGTTCAAGCGAACGGTCAATTTTTATCCACAATGAAATTGTAAAGCTCTTTTCGTTGAGCTTAAGTGACGGTATAGTTACACTGCCGGTGAGTCCGAATTCGCCGCGCGAGCCGCGAATACCGTCAGAATAATACTTAACAGTACCAATTTCAGTAAGCTCGTTCTTGCCTGTTTCATCTTTAAGCTCGTTATCAAAGAACATACATAGCTTCATTCTGTCAGCGCCCATAATATTCCCAAGACCGTTTTCGGCGTTATAAGGAACGGTCTTTTTGAATTCGGGTATAAACGGCTTTGCAACAGGTCGTGAGTATTTTGTGCAATAATCAGCAAAAAGATTTTCGGGAATTTGTGAGGCGAACGCTCTTTCATTGTACTCCGGCATATCAATACCGAACGCGTAAAGAACAATTGCGGCAATATCAACAGTACGCATATAATTTATGCTGCTTTTTGCGACACCTTTGCCCGCAGCGCCGAAAAATACAAATTTTTCCGTATCCATATATCCGCCGTGGCTGTGGAAATATCCGCCGTGGTCTGCAATTACCAAAAACAGAGTTTCGTCAATAATACCGGCCTTTTTATACGCATCGTAAATTCTGCCTACATGACCGTCTGTTTCGGTAATTTTGTTCAGGTGTTCCTCGTTGCCATAGCCGCTGTGGTGACCTGCGCCGTCAACATTATCGAACTGTACAAATAAAAACTTCGGTTTGTTTGCAACCGCGTCGATTATTTTGTCGCAAAGCAGAATATCATTGTCGGCGGTCTGTGTGTCAACCTCGAGTCCGTGTTCAACCAAACCGATATTAATCGGATTCCATTTGGAATACGATGCAATATATGCATCGGGGAATTCTTTTCTAATGCGCTTGAATACCGACGGAAAAGCTTCGTTTTTGTATTCAAGATGGCCGAGTGCGCTGTTTGTAAGCCCGTGTGTAACCGGAGTTAAGCCGAGTAACATCGCGCCCCAGTTTTCGGCACTTATGGTCGGGTCCATTGAAAGCGCGTGTGTAGCCGTAGCACCGTTTTCAAAGATTTTATCCATATTGGGTGTTGCGGTGTTGAGGTTAAAGTTGCCCATACCGTCAATACCGATTACCGCAACATAATTATATACCGTTCTTTCCATATCTCATTCTCCCAAGCAAAGCTTAATAAGGTCGTTAACATCGGCACTTGCCATACATTCAACCGTATCGGATGCACCGTAATAGATTTTCACTTCACCGCTGTCTTCAAGAATCATACTGCCGGGGAAAATCGCATACTGACGGAAGCCGTCTTTTAATTCAAAGTCGCGGTCACATTCAATAATCGGCTCTTTACAGATACCGAGTACCTTTGACGGATTTTCAAGGTCAAGCA
>JAZUJG010000037.1:0-15102 GCA_045642645.1 Acutalibacteraceae bacterium
TATTACCTTACCCTCGTTAAACCCGAGGAGATAGGCAACGGCAAGGTCTTCAGAAATGTTGACGAAGCCATGATGGCATACGACGAGGGCGACATAGGTCTTCACGCTCCCATAAAAATCCGTATGACCAAAGAGGTTGACGGTGTTACCTACACCGAGCTTCTCGACACCACTCTCGGTAAGGTCATATTCAATAACCCCATCCCGCAGGATCTCGGCTTCGTAGACAGAAGCGATCCCGCAAATATGTTCAAGCTTGAAATCAATGAGCTCGTTAACAAGAAGGTTCTCGGTAAAATTATCGAGCGCTGCATCAGAGTTCACGGTACATCCAAGTCCTCCAAGGTGCTTGACAGCATCAAGGCTCAGGGCTATAAGTACTCGACACGCAGCGGTATCACCGTTGCAGTCTGCGACGCTACCATCCCCGAGAAAAAGGCACAGTATATTCAGGAAACAGAAGCCCTTATCGACGGTATCGACGATGATTACCAGATGGGACTTCTCAGCCAGCAGGACCGTTCACGCTTCGTAATCAAAGCGTGGGAGGACTGTACCAAGAAGGTTTCCGCCGAGCTGCGCAATTCACTTGATCCCTACAACCCCATATTTATGATGCTCGACTCCGGTGCCCGTGGTTCCGACTCACAGCTTCGTCAGCTTGCGGGTATGCGCGGACTTATCGCCAATACCGCAGGTAAAACGATCGAAATTCCCATCAGAGCCAACTACCGTGAAGGTCTTAACATCATCGAATACTTCATTTCTTCGCGTGGTGCGCGTAAAGGTCTTGCCGATACCGCTCTTCGTACCGCTGACTCCGGTTACCTTACCAGAAGACTTGTTGACGTTTCGCAGGATGTTATCATCCGTGAGGAAGACTGCCATTGTCATGACGGCCTTGAGGTTTACGACATCAAAGACGGTAACGATGTAATCGAACCGCTCAGCGAGCGTCTTACAGGCCGTTATCTGCTTGAAGATTTTGTTGACGACAAGACCGGCGAGGTTATTTGCGATACCGATACGATGATAAGCGATGAACTTGCAAAGAAGATTGCAAACATCGTAAATTCACGCGAAAATCCCGACGACAGAAAAATCAAGATTCGTTCTCTGCTCACCTGCGAGTGCGACCACGGTGTCTGCATTAAGTGCTACGGCTCCAACCTTGCAACATCAGGCCCCGTTACCATAGGCGAGGCAGTAGGTATCATAGCCGCCCAGTCAATAGGCGAGCCCGGTACACAGCTTACGATGAGAACATTCCACACCGGCGGTGTTGCATCGCAGGCGGATATCACGCAGGGTCTTCCCAGAGTTGAAGAACTGTTCGAAGGCAGAAAGCCCAAAACACTCGCAATGCTCAGTGAGATCGACGGCGTTGTATCCTTTGAAGATATCAAAAAGAGTAAGCACGTTGTTGTTACCGGTGAAGATGATGTCAGAAAATATCTCATCACATTCGACGCAAGACTTTGCCAGGATATTGTTGAGGGCGCCCATGTTAAGAAGGGTCAGCATCTTACCGAAGGTGCGGTCAACCCCCACGATGTACTTGCGGTACTCGGCGTAGAGGCAGTTCACAACTACCTCATCAAAGAAGTTCAGATGACCTACCGTATGCAGGGTGTTGATATCAACGATAAGCATATCGAGGTTATAGTTCGCCAGATGATGCGCAAGGTCAAGGTTGAAGACAGCGGCTCCACCGATCTTCTTCAGGGTGCCGTTGCCGAAAAGGCTGAGTTTGCAGCAGCGAACGCAGCAGCAAAGGCTCGCTGCGAAGCGGAGGGTATGCCCTTTACACCCGCTACCTGCTCACCTGTACTTCTCGGTATCACCAAGGCTTCACTTGCCACAGAGTCATTCCTGTCGGCAGCATCATTCCAGGAGACCACCAAGGTTCTTACCGAAGCTTCTATCAAGGGCAAGGTCGATCCGCTTCTCGGTCTTAAGGAGAATGTTATTATCGGTAAGCTTCTTCCCTCCGGTACGGGTATGAAGTGTTACAGCGATGTTGAGGTTGTTCCCACATCCGTTCCTGCCGATGCATTCAATGCCATCGAGATACCCCTTGATTGATAAAAATCGGCATTTTAAACGATTTGCGTATAAAAAGTTTGTGAAAACTGTTGACAAACCGTTTTTAAAATGTTAAATTATTTCTTGTTGTGTACGGGAGAGGTATGCCCTCTCCCTGCATATAAATTTATTTCGGAGGTGAAAATACTTGCCAACCTTTAATCAGCTCGTTCGCAGTGGAAGACAGACTCTCGAAAAGAAGTCAAAGGCTCCTGCCCTGGGTAAAGGCCTCAACTCTAAGAAGAATGTTATGACAGATAACAACTCTCCTCAGAAGCGCGGTGTCTGCACAGTCGTTAAGACCGATACACCCAAAAAGCCCAACTCAGCGCTCAGAAAACTCGCCAGAGTTCGTCTCACAAACGGAATCGAAGTTTCGGCTTACATTCCCGGCGTGGGTCACAATCTTCAGGAGCACAGCGTAGTGCTTATCCGCGGTGGTCGTGTTAAGGACCTTCCCGGTGTGCGTTACCACATCATCAGAGGTACGCTCGATACTCAGGGCGTTGCCAACAGGATGCAGGCCCGTTCAAAGTACGGTGCAAAGCGTCCCAAGGCTGCTAAGAAATAAGCAGCAGGTTAAGGACAATCTTCTTGCAGGCTGAATTAATTCAACCAATGGTGAGTATTTTATACTTATATAGGCCATTGGCGCCACGGGAAGCATAGTCACTCGAGTACCTATGATATCATTATTATGAAGGAGGGAAGCGAAGTGCCAAGAAGAGGCCAGATAGCAAAACGCGATGTTTTGCCGGATCCGCTTTACAACTCAAAGCTTGTTACAAGGCTTATCAACAACGTTATGTGTGATGGTAAGAAGGGCGTAGCTCAGAAAATAGTCTACGACGCTTTCGATATCATCAGAGAGCAGACAGGTAAAGATCCCCTTGAGGTTTTCGAAGCCGCTATGGAGAATATTATGCCTGAGCTCGAGGTTAAGGCTCGCCGTATAGGCGGTGCTACCTACCAGGTTCCGATCGAGGTTCGTCCGGAAAGACGCCAGACACTCGGTCTTCGTTGGATCACCGTTTATTCCCGTCAGCGTTCCGAAAGAACAATGAAGGAAAGACTTGCCAACGAAATCCTTGATGCTACCAATTCACTTGGTAATGCATTCAAGAAGAAAGAAGACATGCACAAGAACGCAGAAGCAAACAAGGCTTTTGCACATTTCAGATGGTAATCTGAGTTTATATCTTTTATTCGGAGGAAATTATGCCAAGACAGGTTCCATTAGAGCTTACAAGAAATATCGGTATTATGGCTCACATCGATGCGGGCAAAACCACCACGACAGAGCGTATCCTTTTTTACACCGGTATAAACCATAAATTAGGTGAAACTCACGACGGTTCTGCTACGATGGACTGGATGGCGCAGGAGCAGGAGAGAGGTATTACCATAACTTCTGCAGCCACCACTTGCTTCTGGAACGGCCACAGAATCAATATTATAGACACTCCCGGTCACGTTGACTTCACAGTTGAGGTTGAGCGTTCACTCAGAGTTCTTGACGGTTCCGTTACCGTGCTTTGCGCAAAGGGCGGCGTTGAGCCCCAGTCGGAAACCGTTTGGAGACAGGCGGACAAGTACCGTGTTCCCAGAATGATATACGTTAATAAGATGGATATTATGGGCGCGGATTTCTACAATGTACTTAATATGGTCAAAGACCGTCTTAAGTGCAACGCAGTTCCCATTCAGCTTCCTATCGGCGCGGAATCCACCTTCAAAGGAATTATAGACCTTGTTGAAATGAACGCCGTTATGTATTACGACGATCTCGGCAAGGATATAAGAGTTGAAGAAATACCCGCAGAACTTAAAGAAACCGCCGAAAAATACCGTGCCGAGCTCATTGAACACGTAGCTGAGCAGGACGATGCACTGCTTGAAAAATACTTCGCAGGCGAAGAGCTTACGGTAGAAGAAATCAAGACCTGCATCAGAAAATCAACTATCGCCAACGAGATGGTTCCCGTTGTCTGCGGCACTTCCTACAAGAACAAAGGCGTTCAGAAACTTCTTGATGCTATTGTTGACTTTATGCCCGCACCCACGGATGTTGAGGCCATCAAAGGCGTTAACCCCGTAAATGACGATCCCGAGGTCCGTCATTCATCCGACTCGGAGCCGTTTGCCGCTCTTGCTTTCAAGATCGCAACGGACCCCTTTGTCGGCAAGCTCTGCTATTTCAGAGTTTATTCGGGCAAGGTGGAAACAGGTTCCACCGTATATAACTCGGTTAAGGATGACAGCGAGCGCATAGGCAGAATTCTGCAGATGCACGCTAACTCCCGTAAGGATCTGGATTGCTGCTACGCAGGCGATATAGCTGCCGCGGTAGGTCTTAAGAGAACTACCACAGGCGATACCCTCTGCGACAAAAATCATCCCGTAATCCTTGAATCTATGGAATTCCCGGAGCCCGTTATCCGTGTTGCGATTGAGCCCAAGACCAAAGCCGGTCAGGAAAAGATGGGTATTGCTCTGCAGAAGCTTGCTGAAGAAGACCCCACTTTCAAGTGCTACACCGATGAGGAAACCGGTCAGACCATTATCGCCGGTATGGGCGAGCTTCACCTTGAAATCATTGTAGACAGAATGCTGCGTGAATTCAGAGTGGAAGCAAACGTAGGCAAACCTCAGGTTGCTTACAGAGAAACCATTACAAAGCAGGCCGAAGCTGATACAAAATTCGCCCGTCAGTCGGGTGGTCACGGTCAGTACGGTCATGTTAAGATTCGTATCGAGCCCAACGAGGGCAAGGGTTACGAATTTGTCAATGCCGTAGTCGGCGGCGCAATACCCAAGGAATTCATCGGTCCTGCCGAGGCGGGTATCAAGGGTGCAATGCTTTCGGGCGTGCTTGCGGGCTATAATGTAGTTGACTGTAAGGTTACTCTTTACGACGGCTCTTATCACGAGGTTGACTCGTCCGAGCTTGCTTTCAAGACCGCCGGTTCTATGGCGTTCAAAGAAGCAATGGCAAAGGCGGCACCCGTTCTTATGGAGCCCATTATGAAGGTTTCGGTTACTGTTCCGTCGGAGTATATCGGTGATGTACTCGGCGACCTTACTGCCCGCCGCGGTATGCCGCAGGGTCAGGAGGACAGAAACGGTGCCACCGAAATTTTCGCTCACGTTCCGCTTTCGGAGATGTTCGGTTATGCTACCGACCTTCGCTCCAAAACACAGGGCAGAGGTCAGTATGTTATGGAGCCCAGTCACTATATGGCAGTTCCCAAGAATGTTGCCGAAAAGATTATGGACGAAAGAGCAAAATAACAAAAATCCTGCTTTTTGCAGGTGTTTTACACAGATATTTTAAGTTTTTTAAAAAATCTATTGAATTATTTTATTTAATTTGATAAGATAATACCGTGCAAAATATGCTTATTTAAGGAGGATATTTCAAATGGCAAAACAGAAATTTGAAAGAAGCAAACCCCATGTAAACATCGGTACCATCGGCCACGTTGACCATGGTAAAACCACTCTTACTGCTGCTATCACCAAGACCCTCGCTATGAAGGGCAGCGCAGACTTCGTTGACTATGCTAACATCGATAAGGCTCCCGAAGAAAGAGCTCGTGGTATCACGATCAATACCGCTCACGTTGAGTATGAGACCGACAACCGTCACTATGCTCACGTTGACTGCCCCGGCCATGCTGACTATATCAAGAACATGATCACCGGTGCTGCTCAGATGGACGGCGCTATCCTTGTTATCGCTGCTACCGACGGCCCCATGGCTCAGACCAAGGAGCACCTTCTCCTTGCCCGTCAGGTTGGCGTTCCCTACATCGTTGTTTTCCTTAACAAGTGCGACCAGGTTGACGACCCCGAACTCCTCGAACTCGTTGAGATGGAAGTTCGCGAGACTCTTGATTCTTATGAATTCCCCGGCGACGACACACCCATCATCAAGGGTTCTGCTCTCAAGGCTCTTGAGTATGCAGGCGACGATATGAGCGCTCCCGAGCTTGCTCCTATCTTCGAGCTTATGGATGCTGTTGACAGCTACATCCCCACTCCCGACCGTATGGCAGACCTTCCCTTCCTTATGCCTGTTGAAGACGTATTCACGATCACCGGTCGTGGTACTGTTGCTACCGGCAGAGTTGAGCGTGGTCAGCTCAGAGTCGGCGACGAACTCGAAATCGTTGGTCTTACCGAAGAAAGCAAGAAGACCGTTTGCACAGGCGTGGAGATGTTCCACAAACTTCTTGACTACGCTGAGGCAGGCGACAACATCGGTGCTCTCCTTCGTGGTATCGACAGAAAAGGTATCGAACGCGGTCAGGTTCTCTGCAAACCCGGCACAATCAAACCTCACACCAAATTCAAAGGTCAGGTTTACGTTCTTTCCAAAGATGAAGGCGGCCGTCATACTCCCTTCTTCAACAACTATCGTCCTCAGTTCTATTTCAGAACTACTGACGTTACCGGCACAATCGCTCTTCCCGATGGCGTTGAGATGTGCATGCCCGGCGATAACGTTGAGATGAGCGTTGAACTTATCACTCCCATCGCTATTGAAAAGGGTCTTCGTTTTGCTATCCGTGAAGGCGGCAGAACCGTTGGTTCAGGCGCTGTTACCGATATCATCGAATAATTTACGCTTTTCAGGCAAGAGCAGCTTCGGCTGCTCTTGTTTTTTTATTACATTAACGTCACAGTCATTGACTTTTTCGTTCATAAAGAGTAAAATGAACGCATAGTTTATTTGCGTAACATAGTGTTATGAGAACGGAGGCTTTTTATGAGTTCGATTTTCGCAAGTGACTTTATAATCAATTTCGATTGGTCGATTTTCAAATTCTTTGAGCAGCTTTGGAATCCGGTGCTGGATGTAATTATGAGCATTATTACATACCTCGGTGATGACGGCATTTTCTGGATAGTGCTCGGTCTTATTATGCTTATACCCAAAAAGACACGCAAATACGGCTTCTATATGCTCGCAGGTATTGCGGTCGCAGGTGCACTCAACAATATCGTAATTAAAAATATCGTGTGCAGACCGCGCCCGTTCAATTTCACCGATTGGCCCGAAGCGTTCAATTTCCCGAACATTGTCGCTAAACCGGATAGCTGGTCGTTCCCGTCGGGGCACACCTCGTCTTCATTCGGCGCGGCATTCCCAATGCTTATGAGGGCGAAGAAGAAATACGGTATTCCCGCAATGATTCTTGCGCTGCTCATCGGTATTTCGAGGATTTATGTTCATGTTCATTACCCCACCGATATTATCGCGGGTATTATAGTAGGTATTCTTGCAGGTTTTGTTTCCACAATTCTCTGCGATAAAATATTCTTCCCTATTATCGTTCCGTTTGCACAGAAAAAGTGGGAAGAGTTTAAAGCCAAAAAAGCTTGAGGAGATGTTTAATTATGTCAAAAGAAATGTTGTTTGAAAAAAATGCTTTGATTTTCAAAGAGGGTACTCTCGACCTTACAATGTACGATATCATCAGCGGCAAGGTCGGCATTTATGCCAATTACGGTGCCGAAAATGAAAAACTGCTTACCGAACTCGGTGCAGGCAGATATTTCGGTGAAATGGGTGTTATTGACGAAATGCCACGTTCGGCTACCGCTATTGCACTTGAAGATACAAAAGTTGCGGTTATTGACAAGGCAGAACTTAATTCTTTCCTTGTTGAAAATCCCGAAAAGATAATTGATATATTCCAGAATCTTTCAAGACGTTTCCGTGAACTTTCAAAGGAATACCTTGACACCTGCGCGGCTATTGCCGAGTATGTTGAGAATAATGAATCCAAGAAGCCGCAGAAGGAAGGACTCCTTAAAAAGATAAAGAATATTATTGACATCAGCAACGAAGCGCAGCAGCAGGCAATTCAGATGGGTGCGTATTCGTACATCAATCACATCGGATTCTATTATTGATTAAATCGTAATTTACAGAAAAAGAACGAATAAAATTCGTTCTTTTTCTGTAATTGAGGTTATTTATTATGTTGCAGATACAGCCTTTATTTAAAAATATAACCGAATACGAAGCTTTGTGTGAAAAGTACGGCTTTAATTACGAGTTGCTGGAGTTTTCCATGGGTAATGCCGCGCTCGGTGCAGAGGATTACTATAAAGACTGCGGCAGGGTGAAGTCAATTCACGGGGCATTCATAGATGTAAACCCCGGCAGTTCGGATGCCGTATTCCGCGAATTGTCGGAAAAGCGGTATATCGAAAGCTGCGACCTTGCTATGCGGCTCGGCGCTGAAAATGTTGTATTTCACAGCACTTGCTTTCCGTTTTTGCGCGGTGCGTATATTGAAAACTGGGCGGCTCGCTGCGCGGATTTTTATATGCGCCTTGCGGAGCAGTATCCGTCACTTTCGTTACTTATTGAAAACAGTTTTGATATTGACCCCGCGCCGCTTAAAATGCTGGCTGATAGAATCAGCGCAAAGAATATAGGCGTTTGCCTTGACATAGGTCATATCAATTACTCGCGCGCGTCTGTCGGCGAATGGTTTGAGGCGCTCGGTGAAAAGGTACGTTACCTGCATCTTTCCGATAACGGCGGCGTGTACGATGACCACCTTACCCTCGGCGGCGGTACTGTTGAATGGGAGGAAGCTTCGCGCATTGCAGAATACTTACCCGCCGTAACGCCCGTGACACTCGAGGTCGGCGGCGTTGAGTCAATAGAAGCCTCCGTTGAATTTCTGAAAGCTAACGGATTTTTCGGAGGTCTTATATGAATAACCTTGAATTTATACGGCAGAGCGTTATACGCGATATGTCCGAGGGCGTTATGACAGTCGGACTCGACGGCAAAATCGTGGATATTAACCCCGCCGCAGCCGGAATACTTGAAAAAAGTGCGGATGAACTTACCGGCAAGCCGTTTGCCGCGGCATTTTTTGAGTATGAGCAGAACGATGCTTTCAATCAGACTGTGCTTGATGCCGTTTATGAGGCTGACAGAGAGCATAAGAATATTGTGCCGTATTATACGGGCGAGCGCACGAAGCAGGTGAGTATTACGACTTCTTACCTGCACGACGGCGGCAGGAAAATTGCCGTGATCGCCGTTTTGAGCGATGTGACCGAGTTGTACGAGCTGCGCGATGCCTTAAAGGCTATGGAGAAGATACGCGCCCTTAACAGTCAGCTTGAATTGAGAAACAAGCTGCTCAACGAAACCTTCGGCAGATACCTTTCAGATGAAATCGTCAGGGGCTTGCTCGAGACACCGGACGGACTTGCGCTCGGCGGCAAAAAGCGCGAGGTTACAATAATGATGAGCGACCTGCGCGGCTTTACCGCCATGAGCGAAAAGACCGACGCGCAAAGGCTTGTTACAATGCTTAACCACTACCTCGGCGAAATGACCGAAATCATACAGAAATACGGCGGCACGATAATCGAATTTATGGGCGACGGTATTTTTGCCATATTCGGCGCGCCCATAGAATGCTTGAATCACGCAGCGCAGGCGGTTGCCGCCGCACTTGAAATGCAGATTAAGATGAGTGATGTCAACGAGTGGAATGCCGCAAACGGCTACCCGGAGCTTGAAATGGGCATAGGTATAAATACGGGCGCGGTCATAGTAGGCAACATAGGCAGTGAAAAGCGCACCAAATACGGCGTATGCGGCAGTAATGTAAATTTATGCGGCAGAATAGAAAGCTACACGACAGGCGGGCAGATTATTATTTCGCCCACCACACGCGCCGCAATAAACGAGGAACTGAAAATTGATGCCGAGTTTACTGTTAAGCCCAAGGGCGTGGACGAGCCGATTACGCTTTCGCGCATAGCGGGTATAGGCGAGCCGTATTCACTCAGCTTCTCGCTGAATGATGAGCCGCCCGCATTGCTTGAAAAACCCGTGAAAACGGTGTTTTATATGCTGGATGGCAAACATACCTCCGATGTGCCGAATGTCGGCTATTTCACCGCAGTATCGTCAAAGGAAGCGATACTCAAGTCCGAATTAAACTTGAATGTTTACGATAATCTCAGCTTCGGCGATGTCGATAAATTCTTCGGCAAGGTGGTCGAAATCTGCGAGGACGGATACAGAGTGAGGTTTACATCAAAATAATATAAAACGGGGTTGTGATGAAAAATCATTTCATCACAACCCGTTGCGTTATAATAGCGATTTTATGTTTTGTACGATGCTTTTTATTGTTGTTGCCGCCGCGATTATTTGCCGTTATGCTGTTCAAGCACACCTGTCCTTGTAAGTATTAAATCAATAAGCTCTTCCTGCAGCTCAATCGGCAAGTACGAATTACGGCATTCTTCGACGAAAACATCCTTTTTATTTACAACTTTATAAATAAGCTTTTCTGCAACCTTCGGCTGAATGCCGCAGTTGTCGGCAAATTTCAGAAAATCGCTTCGACGAAGATTGCGTTTTTTGCCGTTTAAGGTCAAAGCGAATTGTTCCTTGTCGGCAGGGTTGACCGTGTTTACCGGCAGCATATCGTATGCTTTTGAAAGAATGTAGCTCCCGCTGTTTTCTGAGGTTTCCGTCAGCGAAAAATTTTTAAGATGCATATCGGAATTGCCTATGGCAAAAGAGAAAACCACACGGAGAAAAAGCTCTGTTAAATCAAGCCCGGGCTGTGCGGAAAATCCGGAAATGATTTTTGCACATCTTTCATACGAACCCTTGTATTTATCTTCTGTAAGGCGCCCGTCGAGCTGGCAGAAATCCTCCATTGCGAGCATTTGCCTGTCGGCTCTGTCAATTCGGCGTGTTATATAAGCGAGTTTCCCTCCGCTCAGTTTTACAAGAGCGTGCGGTACGGTTTTGATTCCCGCGATTTCCGCCATTTGCATTGCAAGGTACTCTGCCTCCGGCAGAGAGGGGTATTCATCCGCCTGCGGTTTCAGAATATACCCGGACGGATAATTTATGAGCGTAAGGCGCGGTTTTTCGTTCTTTTCGGCAGAAAGGTGGAGCGAGATTTTCTTCTGAACACCGGGAACGGTAAGACCTTTGTTCGTGCTTTCATCGGCAAGAGCCTTGATCATGTCATCTGTAATTTCTATATAGGGCAGTTCCTTTGTTCCGAAAAAGCTTTTAATACATTTCAAATGCCAACAATATTCCTGCTCTGCGGAGCTGCCTTCCTTGATGGGTTTACCGCAGCATAAACAGTTCATGACCGCACCTCCCCGATAGTTACATTACCTATGCAGTCCTTGCAGGCAACAAGCAGTATTCCGAAACGGTCTTTCGGGTCGAGCTTCCAATTATGCGTAACAACATCGAGCAGCCAACCCTCCGGAATGAGCCCGTCGAAAAAGGCAAAAAGGGTTTTTGAGGTGTAAGGCTCATTTCTGAGCGGCAAGGTAAGGCTTACAGGGGAGGCGCTTTCGCTCTGTAGATACTGTTTGTCATATTCAAACATATAGCCCTCGTCCGTTTCCTTCAGTGCCCCGGCAAAAATATTTCTTACATAAACAAAAGCAGTTCTGTATTCTTCCATTATTTACCGTCCTTTCTTCCCGGAACTGCTTCCATGCCGAACATTGAAAGAGCCTGATTCACCTTGTCCATTCTGACTGTCGGTTTGCCCTGCTCAAGCTCTCTTACAAATCGCAGACCGAGCCCGGCTCTTAAAGCGAACTCTTCCTGAGTAAGTCCGGCAGCCTTTCTGTTTTCTTTGATAAATTCAGCAATTACATTCATAAACATATATTACACCCTTTAGGGACTATTGTCAATAATTATCGGTGAAATTATACCTTATCGGTATCAATTAACTTCATTACATCACAATATACCCTAAAGGGTGTAAATTATATATCCTGTGCTATTAGGCATTATTTGCCGCGGCGTTTTTTCAGTATCACCGCTGTCGCGATTAGTGCTGCCGTTGCCGCCGCATAAGGCGCACACTTTTTGAGCTTGCGCTTCAGGTCATCCGTGGAGGAGGGGGCGTACTGATACATAAAGAACTTAAACGGCTCTTTTACCTTTTCACCGAGTAAATCGCGGTAAGTTACAAGCCTTGTGGTGTAGCTGCCGCTTTCGTCAAATTCAAACACTCTTGCGGCTCTGTCGCGGCCGGGGCCGTAAACGTTGAAGCCCGCACCGGGCGTATAGCCGAGCTCAATGCCGCGCAGCTTGCCGGTAAAGGTGTTTATATGGTCGTGCCCGAAATATGCCGCAACAATGTTGCCCTGCTCGCACCAGCCGTCAAACTGCTTGCTGCCGCCGCCGAAGCAGGCAATATTTTCGCGCATATATTCGCCGCGTGCCGCCATTTCATCGGTAATCACATAATATTTACCGCGGTGCGTTCTGTTGCCCTCAAGTGCATTCGGTGTATTTTTCGGCACTTCTTTGAGAATTTCGTACATCTCGTAAACGGGTATATGCTCAAATACTATCGTGGGCACTTTTTCGCCGCCGTTCTGCTCGGCGAGCGCCTCGGCAGTGTCCTTACACCACTGTATCTGTTCCTCTGTAACGCCGTGGTATTTGCCCTCTACCTGATGGCAGTCGTTTATTGCGTAAACGGCGAAAACGGGCGTTTTGCCGTCGTTTGCGTAAACGGGGAAGCACATACAGTCCGTGGAATTCAACCGCGCAAACGCCTCTTTGTTTACGCAGCTTGAATAGCTTTCGTAAATTTCCGTCTGGAATTCGAGGCTTGCCGCATCCGTTCTGTCGTGATTGCCGTAAACGAATGTGAAAGGCGTGTTCCTCTCCGTAATCGGTGAAAGAATATTGCGTATGGTGATTTCGGTATTCCTCTTTTTGTCGCCTATTGCGAGAGTTAAGCCGTAGCCTTTTACCTGGTCGCCCGTAAGTATGACAAGGTCGGGCTTTTCACTGCCGAGCAGAGCGCGCATAAAATTAAGGGTATCAACAGAGGTGCGCTGCGTATCCTGCACATCGCTTATCTGCATGATTTTAAATTTTTCACCGTTGAATTTCAAAAAATCACCTCGTTTAAAAAAGGAGCCGTAAAGACATCGGTTTTTACGGCTCCGTCATTTATTATGCTTTAGGCGTGATCAGGTCTATGCAGCCTACGGGGCAAACTCCGTGGCATTTGCCGCAGCCCACGCATTTTTCGGGGTCAACGGTCGCCTTGAAGTTTTCAAAAATAATCGCCTCATGCTCGCAAGCCTTAACGCATTTCATACAGCCTATGCAAGCCGCCTTGCAGTGCTTGCGCGCCTGCGCGCCTTTTTCGTGGTTGTTGCAGAGCACCGCCGCCTGCGTAACATTGAGCGGCAGCATTTTTATAATGCCCTTGGGGCAGGTGTTTACACAAGCCTTACAGCTGTGGCAGGCAATCGTCGAAACACGCGCAACGCCGTCGCAGATGTGAATTGCATCATAGGGGCAGGCGGCAACGCAGTCGCCCAGACCGAGACAGCCGTATGTGCATTCCTTTGCACCGCCGAAAAGCTGTGAAGCCATACGGCAGCTTTTAACGCCCTTGTACTCCATTTTGTTTTCTGCATTAGCGGAGTTGCCCATGCAGAGAACTACTGCGGTAGTGGGTATTACGCTTGAGGGTGCAGTACCCATAATTTCCGCAACCTGCGCGGCAACCGCAGTTCCGCCGGGAGCGCAGCGGTTGGTTTCGGCAGTCTTGCCGCTCGAAAGTGCCGCGGCATAACCCGAACAGCCGGAAAATCCGCACGCGCCGCAGTTTGCGCCGGGGAGTACGGCTTCTATCTGCTCGGCTTTTTCATCGACCGGTACAGCCATGACCTTTGAGGCTATGGCAAGACCGAGACCGGCTATGAGACCGATTATTGCAACGAGAGCGATGGGGAGAATAATATTTGTCATGACGCGCCCTCCTTAACCGAAAATACCGTCAACAACGCCCGAGAAGCCGAGGAACGAAACGGAGGTTATGGAAGCGGCAACGAGTGTTGAGGGGAGACCCTTGAGAAACGGGGGAATATCCGCCGTTTCAAGTCTTGAACGGACACCTGCGAATATGAGCATGGCTACAAGGAAGCCAACGCCCGCGCCGAGTGTATTTACCATGGAAACGCCGAAGGAGTAGCCGTTGTCGAAGTTGAGAAGCACTACGCCGAGCACGGCACAGTTTGTGGTAATAAGCGGCAGGTAAATGCCGAGCGCATTGTACAGGGATTTGATGTACTTTTTAAGGATTATCTCAACAAGCTGAACGAGCGCCGCAATAACGAGTATGCAGACTATTGTCTGTAAATATGCGAGGTCGTGATTGTTGAGGAAGGTGTTGAGCGGATATGTAACCGCGGTGGAAAGGAGCATAACGAATATAACCGCAAGGCTCATACCGAGTGCGGTATCCACCTTTTTGGAAACACCGAGGAACGGGCATATACCGAGGAATTTGCAAAGAACGAAGTTCTCGGTAAGTATGGCGGTCATAAGAATCGAAAAGAACTGTGTTGCGGTCATATGGCAGCATCCTCCTTTCTGACTGTTTTGCGTGTGCAGTTTTCAGCCATGGGGCAATGCTCGCAGCCGTGAAGCTCCGCCTTGGGCAGATGCTTCTTTTCGCTGAGCTTGTTTGCAAGTGCAATAAGCATACCGAATACGAAGAAGCCGCCTGCGGGGAGAATGAATATAGTCATGGGCTGTGAAAGCACCGTTACGCCGTTGAAGCCGCCGAGCACATTGTCACCGAATACGCCTAAAAGATTCTGTGCATCGGCAAAGAGTGTGCCGTTGCCGAGGAATTCGCGGATAAGTGACATACAGAACAGCGCGGCGGTAAAGCCGATGCCCATACCGAGACCGTCGACCGCGGAGGCAAGCACCTTGTTTTTGCCTGCGAATGCTTCGGCTCTGCCGAGGATTATGCAGTTAACTACTATAAGGGGAAGGTAAACACCAAGTGCATCGTTAAGCGCGGGAACAAAGGCTTTTACGACCATCTGCACCATTGTAACGAACGATGCGATAATGACTATGTAAGCCGGTATTCTTACCTTGTCGGGAATGACCTTTCTGAGTGCGGAAATGGCGATGTTCGAGCAAACAAGCACGAG
>JAZUJG010000038.1:0-10392 GCA_045642645.1 Acutalibacteraceae bacterium
TACCATTCCCGAAAAAGCGAGTATGTAAAGCGGGCGCTTCGTGTCGCCGTTTGCTCTTACTATTGCGGCGCCGAAATTATAAATAAGCGATGCCGGAGCGCCTAAAAAGTATATCTTCAGGTAAAGTGTGGAAAGCGGCAGTACATTTTCGGGTGTGCCCATAAGCTTCAGGAATGTACCCGAAAAGAAGAATCCTATAAAGCATACCAAAAATCCGCTTATAATGCCGAGCGCCATTGAGGTGTGTACGCATTTTGAAACGCGCTCATTATCCCTTGCGCCTATGTGGTGTGCGGTAACAACGCCCGCGCCGGTCGAAAAGCCTATAAAAAGGTTTACTATAAGGTTAACGAGTGAGCCTGTGGAGCCTACCGCCGCAAGCGATGTACTGCCCGAAAACTTACCTATCACCATTGAATCCGCCGCATTGTAAACAAGCTGTAAAACGCCCGTCAGCATCAGCGGAAAGGCAAAAGCCAGCATCTTGTTTAAAAACGGCCCCGTGGTCATATCCACGGCTTTATTTTTACCCATATAATACCCCCGAATTGTATCCGCAGGGGTTTTGTAACCCTTGTGTTGACTTATTTTTTACCAAAAAGCTTTTTAGCGGCAATACCCAATCCGGTAACTGCCGCCGCACCCGCCGCAACATAAGAAGCCATGTGCATATTTATGCTCTGGCGGTCGGTGATGCGCTTTTCTATGGGGCCGAGACAATGACATTCAAGTCCGAGCTCTTTGAAATGATGTACCTTTGATGTGACCTTGCGCGGATTTTCTTCATTGACCGTAGTTACTCTTACAAGGCAGCGGCAGCCGTCCGTATAAGCTCTGAAGCCGCTCGTTTTGTTCTGACCGAGCATAATGCCGTTCACATAACCCGTAAAGTCGTTTATGTGGTCGTGACCGAAAAATGCGGCAACCACATCGCCGGTCTTTTTCCAGCTGTCGAACTGACCGCAGTTTATGCAGGGGGTGCAGGGACCTTCACCGAGGTAACCGTCAACGCCGTCTTTGAGTACATAGTATTTATCTTCAAATTTAGCGTGACCTTTAACGGCAACGGGGCGCTCCACGGGCTTTGCCTCGCGCAGTAATTCGTATTCTTCATATACCGGAATGTGCTGGAATACTATTGACGGAATCTGCCTGCCGCCGTGCTCTGCGCGGATTTGCGCCTCTTTCTTTTCATACCACTCTATCTGGTCGCGGTGTACCCAGTCATAAACCGAAATGCTTCTGTCCTCGCAAACATTGTTGGAGTCAAAAAACCAAAGGTTAAGTATATCCTCGCTGCCGTCGCTGCTTTTCACCAAAATATTTGTGTTAAAATTGCCGCGCGGCGCGGTTTCATCATTTTTGCCAATGCAGGTGGGGAACTGCTCATAGGCTTTTACTATTTCGGCTTCAATGCCGGTGTCGTGCTCATGGTTGCCGAGCACATAGCAGAACGGTATACCCGATTCAATTACGGGTTTGAGTATTCTGTCGAGTGCTTCTTTGTATTCCGCGGCGCTTCTGTGGTCGCCTATATCGCAGCAGGTGTCGCCCATAAGTACAATAAGGTCCGGCTTAAAGGCGAGTATGCCCATTTTTACCAGGTTGTGCATATCCTCGGTGCGCTTGCGGCTGTTGTGATCCTTTATTACGGCAGGCTCGTGCAAATCACCGAGTGAAAGTATTGTGAATTTACCGTTGTTGAATTTAAGCTGTTCCATATAATACCTCGCTCAAAAAATAAAGCCGCCCGAAAGGACGGCTTTTGCAATATGAATTATTCGGCTGCGGCTTCTTCTGCAGGAGCTTCTTCAGCAGCGGGAGCTTCCTCGGCGGCGTCGCCGTTCTGTGCGTTGTAGCCGTCAATAAGCTGGTTGATGTATTTGATCTTTGTAAAGCTGCAAACGGGGAAGAAGAAAAATCTCCAAATAAGAGCCCACATACCGCCGTGCTTGAACTCAATGCCGTATTCGGGAGCCTTCTGGTACATTCTTTCAACCATCTGGTAGTTCCAAACGAAACTGTAAATTGAAAGTGAGAAGCAGTCAAGCAGAGCAACGAGAAGATAATTTGCGCTTTCGCAATCATCGCCTTCGCAGATTTTGTTGAGGTCCTTGGTCCATTTGTACCAGAACACTATGCCGTAAATACCGAGAGTGATGATGTTGAGTAAGAGGTAACGCCAATATTTTCTTTTTTTCATAGGAAAGCCTCCATTAGAAGATTTTTGCGATAGCAACAGTTACCGCCTTGTATATCCTTATAAATAATACTATAAATACTGCCGCTTGTCAACAATTTTATCAGTATAAGGAAAGTTCTTCCTTCTTTTGTTCCGCTTTGTAAAGTTCAAGGCGATTATGGATTCTTTCGGCGGGGCTGAGGAGCTTGCTTATGGAGCAATCGTGGTTGAGAGTGTCAATAATAAGTGAGCAGTATTTGCTCATATCGACCTCAAAATACCACTCTCTTTTAAGCAGTTCGGGAGTTCTGTAAACAAGGTTTGTGGTGAATACACCGGTAATGATGCCGTCTTCAAACGCCCGGTCAAAATTCTCAAGACCGTTGCAGAAAAGCCCGAAAGCCGAGCACATAAAAATTCTGTTGGCTTTAAGTTCTTTGAGCTTTGTAGCGACCTCTATCATCGAGTCGCCGGAGGAAATCATATCGTCTATGATTATGCAATCCCTGCCCTCAACATTGTCACCGAGGAATTCGTGTGCGAGTATGGGGTTTCTGCCGTTTACCACTCTTGCATAGTCGCGGCGCTTGTAGAACATACCGAGGTCAACGCCGAGTACCGATGAATAGTAGATGCAGCGGCCCATACCGCCTTCATCGGGGGAGATTACCATAAGGTGATCCTTGTCGATTTTAAGGTCTTTAAAGTTCTTTGTGAGAGCTTTTATCATCTGGTAGGTGGGGTGTACGTTTTCAAAGCCGTTAAGGGGAATGGCGTTCTGCACTCTGTCATCGTGCGCATCGAAGGTGATAACATTTTCAACGCCCATATTCAGGCAGATTTCCTGCAGAGCGATGGCGCAGTCGAGCGATTCGCGGCGCGAACGCTTGTGCTGCCTGCCCTCGTAGAGCATGGGCATAATGACGTTTATGCGTCTCGCCTTGCCCTCTATTGCCGAAATGGCTCTTTTAAGGTTTGCAAAGTGGTCGTCGGGTGAGTAGGGGTATTCGCCGCCGTACATTTGGTAGGTGACGCCGTGGTTGAAGCAGTCAACGATTATGTAAATATCGTAACCTCTTATAGTGTCGCGGATTACGCACTTACCTTCACCGGAGCCGAATCTCGTAAAATCGGTGTCGATGATGTAGGTGTCACGCTGGTAGCCGTAAAAAGCGATAGTGGATTTATGCTCGCTTTCACGCTCATCACGCCAGGAAGTGATATAATCGTCGATTTTTTTAGCAAGCTCCTCACAACCGGGAAGAGCGATTATCCCCAAAGGACCAACGGGGATAGTGTTGGGAATTCCGAAAGCATCTGCCACGACACAAACCTCCAAATACCATATATATTTTTTATAAGACCTATAACAATATTTTACACCATTTAAAAATGTTTTCAAGGGTAATCGGCAAAATCATCGGTTAAAAAAAGCCGTCGAATAATACACTTTTTTTGTGTATTCTCACGAAAATAAAAATACGGCAAAAACGATACCGAAAATACCGCCTTTGCCGTAATTTTACAATTCAAAATCTTCTTTTGTGAATTCGCCGTTCAAGGGTTGCTTTGCTACCTTGGGCTGACGCTTGAGAGGGTCGTATCTGAATTTATTGCATTTGGAATACGCCTGCATAATGCCGCCGGCTTTTTTGCATACAACGGAGCCGTCAGCCGCAGTCGTGCCGTGCTCGCATATACAGCATTGCGGCTCAATATCTTTTTTGAAAAGCGAGTGTGCCATAATTCTACCCCTGCGTCATTTGATAAGACTATTTTAGCACACTTTTCTGCGGTTATCAACCTCTAAAATAAAAGCGGCGCACATCAGCATTAAAATTGCGGCAACCGGCGCGGTGTGTGCTACGCTGTATTCTGCGCCGCCTATGCTTATTTGTGCTGCCGCACTCACTGCTTCGGGAAAAATATTCATAAGTATATTGGTGTAAAATGCGCAAAGCGCAGCATTTATGAGCCTTGCGCTTAAAATTCTTTTAAGCTCAATGCCACAGTGGTCTGTGTAAACGGTTATCTGGCAAATCACCGCAAAACCGCCGAAGCCGAGCATGGCACCTGTGAATTGCAGCGGCACTACCGCACAAGCACTGCGGCAGCCTGTTGTGACCTCGCATACCGCGCGCACAAATATGAGCGTGTTTTCATCAAGCGGCGCGAGCTCAGCAAGTCGCGACAGAGCCGAAAAAATGAGTATCCACCCCGAAATGCCGAGCATAGCCTCCGCCGAGCTTGAAACGGCTTGCGAAAACGCATTCTTTTTAGCAGTGAATGTGTTTTGATTATCAAGTCGCTTGCCGTCATCAAGAAAACGGCAGAAAAATCCCGCAGTAAACGACGAAAGCACCACTGCACCGTACAGCAGCAATCCTTTTTTTATGTTGCCGAAGCACATCATCCCCACCGCCGAAACGGTAAATGCGGGGCTTGCGTTTACACAGTAAAACATAAGCCTTTCGGCTTCGTTTCGTGTAATGATTTTGTTTTCATATAATTCCGCAACCGTTTTTGCACCTACGGGATAACCTCCTGCAAGCCCCATAATTACCGCCAATGCCGCTGCAGGTGAAACGCGCAGTATTTTTACCGTAAGCGGCTTTAAAATGCGGCAAAGCGGCTGAGCCGCACCGCTTGAAAATATGTACGAAGCAAGCACCATAAACGGAAAAATAGCGGGTATCACATCCGAAGCAAGCAGCGTGAGCCCCTCGCGTATTCCCTCGGCGGCTTCCTTAGGGTGAATAATCAAAAGAACTGCCGTTACCGTGCATATTATAAGCTTCGGCAGGCGCCGTAAAGTTTCTTTACATACTTTTTTCACTCAAAATCCCCCCACGCTGATATTTTATGAAAGCACCGCATAAAAATATGTTAAAGGGGTGTGCCTATGAAAAAGAATTTTCTTAAAAATTTTTCGGGCGATATAGCCGAACCGGCGGTGGAAATGTACGGCAACAAGCGCATTATCATTTCCGACTGCAAAAGTGTTGAGGATTATACGGGTGAATATATCGTGCTTGAACTGAATGAGTATTATTTGAGAGTTGAGGGTGTGAATCTTGTGCTTGACTCGTATCTTTTCGGTCAGGCGGATATTTCGGGCGAGATAGTCGGCGTTGAGTTCACCACCGCTGCAAACGGCAAAAAGGCAGGCGAAAAAATATGATTATTGAGTTGTTAAGAGCGGTAAAGGGGTATGTTGAATTTGAAGCCGAGGGCGGATTCCCCGAAAGATTTTTGAATTTGTGCCGCTTAAACGGCATTATTTTGTGGAATATCGAAAACGATGGTGTAAAGGTTTCGGCTTTTACAAATCGTGAGGATTTCGCGAGACTTTCCGAGCCTGCCGAAAGGTCGGGAATGGAACTGAAAATCATAAAAGAGTGCGGTTTGAAATATTTTGTAGTATGCCACAAACGGCGCTGTGGCTTGATTTTCGGCGCTTTGCTCGCATCGGCGTGCGTGGCTTTTCTCTCTACTATGATATGGCAGGTGGATGTGGTTGCTGAAGAAGGTGTAAATGTGGAGGACTTTACACAATCTCTTGCAGAACGCGGTGTTCGCCGCGGTGCTTTCAAGTCGAAAATAGACATTCTTGAGGTGCAGCGGGCGCTTGTAAAAGAATACCCGCAGCTTGTGTGGGTGTCGCTCAATATTTTCGGCGGCAGAGCCGAGGTGGAAATGTCCGTTGCGGTCCCGGTGCCGGAAATCGTCGATATGGATTCGCCTGCGAATGTGGTTGCCGCAAAGGCGGGGAAAATAACCCTTGTCGGCTTGCGCGCCGGCACGCTTCTCGTGAAAGAGGGGATGTTTGTTCCCGAGGGTGAATTGCTCATTTCCTGCGTTACCGAAAGCACGCAGTGGGGCGAAAGCATCTGCCGTGCCGACGGCTTCGTGAATGCTCTTACCGAAACCGTGTTTGCCGATACCGTTGAATTTACCCTCAAGCGTGATATTGTGAGCGGGTGTAAAAGCAAGTACGGCTTGTATTTTTTCGGGATATCCCTAAAGCCGTTTTTCGAGGCGAATGGCGAAAAATACGCATCCGAATATATGCACCTTGCCTCTGCCGACAAAACCGCACTTCCCATCGGTGGGGTGTGGCAGAACATCCCCGCAGCCGAAAAGCGCACCGTTGAGCTTTCCGAGGAAGCGGCACTCTGTGTGGCTCTTTGCGACTGCGTTCACCAAAAACGCGATGCTATGAGCGAAGCGAAGATATCCTCCTGTGAATGTAAGGTGAGCAGCGGCGGCGAAAGCATTAAACTGACTTTGAATGTTAAGGCGGAGGAAAATATTGCCGTTCTTGTGCCCGTAGAGGTTTCGACAACTGCCGAAGATTAAACTTTTAATGCAAAAATTCCCCTCTTTCAGTAGACTTTTACAAAATATGTGATATACTTATATTTGTAAAAATATAGGTGTATCACACCTGCAAAGAGGGTAATTGTTGCGGAACAGTTAATAAATGTTGACAGAATGGAACAGGCGGTAAGCCTTTTCGGCAGTTTCGATGAAAATATCAGGCTTATTGAAAAATCTTTCGATGTAAGCGTTGTCAGCCGCGGTGCCGATATAAAAGTCAGCGGTGAGCCGGAGAATGTTTCAAAGGCGGTAAAGGCGGTAAACGGACTTTTAATGCTCATAAACAGGGGCGAGGCGCTCAACGAGCAGAATGTGCGTTATGTGATTTCGCTCGTTGATGACGGCAATGAGGACAAGCTCGCAAATATGAGTGCCGACTGCGTTTGCATTACAAGCAAGGGCAAGCCCGTTAAGCCGAAAACACTCGGTCAGAAAAAATATGTGGAATCCATAAAAAACAACACAATAGTAATCGGCGTGGGCCCCGCAGGTACGGGCAAAACCTACCTCGCGGTCGCTATGGCGGTAAACGCCTTCAGGGCAAAGGAGGTCAACCGCATAATTCTTACGCGCCCCGCGGTTGAAGCGGGCGAAAAGCTGGGCTTCCTGCCGGGTGATTTGCAGAGTAAGGTCGACCCGTATTTAAGACCTTTGTACGATGCTCTTTTCGATATGCTCGGTGCCGAGAATTTCAATAAATACCTTGAACGAGGCAATATTGAGGTCGCTCCGCTTGCGTATATGCGCGGCAGAACGCTTGATGACAGCTTCATTATTCTTGACGAAGCGCAGAACACCACACCCGAGCAGATGAAGATGTTTCTTACCCGTATGGGTTTCAATTCAAAAGTCGTTGTGACGGGTGACGTTAC
Source organism: Acutalibacteraceae bacterium (assembly GCA_045642645.1). Classification (GTDB taxonomy): domain Bacteria; phylum Bacillota; class Clostridia; order Oscillospirales; family Acutalibacteraceae; genus DTU089. Next base: position 7,435 of record JAZUJG010000038.1, read on the forward strand.
GCAGATAGACCTGCCCGACGGTAAGCGTTCGGGGCTTGTTGAGGTCACGAAAATACTCAAAAATATGGAACAAATCGACATTGTGCGCTTTACGGGGCAGGATGTTGTAAGACATAAACTCGTACAGGATATTATCCGTGCTTACGAAAAATACGAGGAGGCAAAATCCAAAAATGAAAGAGAAAATAAAGGTCATAATCGCAAATGAGCAAAAGGCGGCAAAAATCCCCACGGGCGTAAGGCTGCTTGTAAGGCGCTGCTGCAACGCGGTGCTTACATTTGAGGGCTTTACCGAGCCTGCGGAAATCAGCGTTACATTCGTGGATGATGAACGCATTCACGAGCTTAACCGCGAGTACCGCAATATCGACAGAAGCACCGATGTGCTTTCATTCCCGCTCGGTGAAAACGGCGTTTACGATAAAGATCTCGAAACCGGCGCCTGCCTTCTCGGCGATATAGTGATTTCCGTCGAAACGGCTATCCGTCAGGCAGATGAATACGGCCATTCGCTTCAGCGCGAAATCGGCTTTTTGACCGTTCATTCAATGCTGCATCTTTTGGGCTATGATCATGTTGACGGCGGTATAGAAGCCGTTCATATGCGCGAAAAGGAGGAACACGTGCTAACCGAGCTCGGACTTAAACGCAACGAGTCCTACTATATGGAACCCGGGGAGGAGTAATTATGAACGATTACAAGGCTCTGTTTCGCAGTTTTGTATATGCTGCAAAGGGCTTCGTGTGGATGGTGGGGCATGAGCGCAATTTCAGAATACATCTGACCTGTATGGCGTATATGTTCTATTACCTGCTCCGTTATGATTTTTTCACGGTTACGCGCACACAGTATGCAATACTGCTGCTTGCCTGCGGGCTTGTAATAGGCGGCGAGCTTATTAATACGGGCATTGAAAAGGCGGATGATGCCGTCACCGAGGAAAAACGCCGCATTATTGAAATTTCCAAGGATGCAGCGGCGGGCGCGGTGCTTGTGTTTGCGATTTTCTCGGTGCTTGCGGGCGTTGCGATTCTCTGGCAGCCCGAGGCTTTCGGGCTCTTGTTTGCACATTATGCAGAACAGCCGCTTTACATTCTGTGGTTTGTTTTAAGCGTCATAGCGGCAACCGTGTTTATATTCAAATTTGATTTCGGTAAAAAGGAAAAGTAATTATGGCAGAAAGAAAAACCGCTTTTATAGCAATAGTCGGTAAACCAAATGTCGGTAAATCCTCAATACTCAATAAGCTGCTCGGGCAAAAGGTAGCAATCGTTTCGGCAAGGCCGCAGACAACACGCACCAAAATTATGGGCGTGCTCACCGAGGACGATATTCAGCTTGTGTTTACCGATACCCCCGGCTTCCACAAGCCGCGCACCAAACTCGGTGAAAAGATGATTCAGGCTGTTGACGATACAATAGGCGGCGTGGATTCGTGTCTTTTTGTCACCGAAAGCCGCGGCGAAATAAAAGCCGATGAGCTCGAGCTGCTCAAAAAGCTCAAAGCCGAAAAAGTGCCGGTGGTGCTCGCAATAAATAAAATCGACACCGTTGCCGATAAGCATGAACTTATGAGCAGAATACTCGAATTTACAAAGTTACTTGATTTTGATGCCGTTGTACCCGTCAGCGCGCTTGACGGCGACGGCATTGAGGAATTAAAGCAGGAGCTCAATAAATTAGCCGTTGAGTCGGAGTTCTTCTTCCCCGAGGATACTCTGACAGACCAGCCAGAACGCGTGCTTGCCGCAGAAATGATACGCGAAAAGCTGCTTTACAGGCTCAACGATGAAATTCCGCACGGCATAGCCGTTTCCATAGAGCTTATGCGTATGCGCGATACCGACGATATCCTTGACATTGAAGCAATCATTTACTGCGAAAAGGAGAGCCACAAGGGCATTATCATCGGCAAGGGCGGCGAAATGCTCAAAGCCGTTTCCACAAGCGCACGCAAGGACCTTGAACGCTTCTTTGACTGCAAAGTTAATCTTAAATGCTGGGTTAAAGTCAAGGAAGACTGGCGCAACCGCGAGGGACTTATTCACAATTTCGGATTAGACTGATATTCTTTGAAAAAATGCACAAACTGTTATTGAAAAAATAACGGGGAGTGCTTTTTGTGAACGAACTTGAACTCTGGAACAGATTCAGAGAGAACGGCAGGGTCGATGATTACCTTGCGTACCGCGCCAAGGTGCGCGAAAATATGCAGGCGGAGATGAACACGGGTGGAAAAGCTGACCGATTCGGGTCTTGTGATAAAAGAACAGAATATCGGTGAAGCGGACAGGCTCATTACGGTGCTCACACAGCATCACGGGCTTGTGCGCGCATTTTCGCGCGGGGCAAAAAACGCCAAGAGCAAAAAACTTGCTTCAACGTCGCTGCTTGCGTTTTCCGATTTCACCTTTTCCAAAACGCGTGAAACATATTCGGTCGAGGATGCGCAAATCAAAGAGGTCTTTTTTGAACTGCGCTCGGATATAGCAAAAACCGCACTCGCGCAGTATTTCTGCGAACTCGCAAACGATTTCTGCGACGAAGGCTTTGAAACCGAGGAGGTTTTGCGCCTTTTTCTGAATGCGCTGTATTTCCTCAAAAGCGGCAAGCGTGAAACCGCGTTTGTAAAGGCGGTCACGGAAATGCGCCTTATGTGTTTAAGCGGCTATATGCCGTCTTTGGTTGGGTGCGACACCTGCGGCGAATACGAAACGCCCATAATGTTCTTTTCGTTTGAGGAGGGTAAGCTCTACTGCGAAAACTGCCGCCCGGCAATAGCTTGTACGGAGCTTTCCTCGGCGGTGGTCAAGGCAATGCGCTATGTTGCGCTTTCGGATTTCAATAAGATTTTTTCTTTTGAATTAAAGGACAATGCCCTTGAACAATTCTCGAAGCTTACAGAGGGCTATTTATTAAATAAAACACAACGCAAATTCAAAACTCTTGATTTTTTC
>JAZUJG010000039.1:0-7632 GCA_045642645.1 Acutalibacteraceae bacterium
GAAAAAATCGTCATCCTCGAAAGAGCCGAAACGCTCGGCGGCATCCTTGAACAGTGCATTCACACGGGCTTCGGTCTTCACTATTTCGGTGAGGAGCTTTCCGGTCCCGAGTACGCAGGCAGATTTATAGCACAGGTCGAAAAAACCGATATTGATGTTATGACCGATACCATGGTGCTTAATATCTCCGATTCCAATGTTGTTACCGCGGTAAATAACAAAACCGGTCTTATGCAGATTCAGGCAATAGCGGTCGTGCTCGCTATGGGCTGCCGCGAAAGACCGAGGGGCGCTCTCTCAATAGCAGGCACAAGGCCCGCAGGCATTATGACCGCCGGTACCGCACAGAAGTATGTTAATATTGACGGCTATATGCCCGGCAAAAAGGTCGTTATACTCGGCTCGGGCGATATCGGTCTTATTATGGCGCGCCGTATGACTCTTGAAGGCGCGGAGGTTAAAGCCGTTTGCGAGCTTATGCCGTATTCGGGCGGTCTTACCCGCAACATCGTGCAGTGCCTTGAAGATTTCGGTATTCCGCTTCGCCTTTCGTGGACTGTTGTGAAAACACACGGCAAGGAAAGGCTTGAGGGCGTTACTATCGCAAATGTTGACGAAAAGCTTCAGCCCATTCCGGGTACCGAGGAATATATCGAGTGCGACACGCTGCTTCTTTCCTGCGGTCTTATCCCCGAAAACGAGCTTTCAAAGGATGTCGGCGTTGAACTCGACAGAGTTACCAACGGTCCTGTGGTTGATGAATACCGCGAAACTCTGCACAAGGGCATTTTCGCCTGCGGCAACGTTCTGCAGGTGCACGACCTTGTTGACTATGTTACCGAGGAAAGCCAGATCGCCGGTAAAGGCGCCGCGGATTATATCTTCGGCAAAAAGAACGGCGGCACATTCATAAACACAAAGGGTATCAACGGCGTTCGCTACATCGTTCCCCAGCGCGTGAATATTGAAGGTACGGAAGATGTTAAGCTCTACTTCCGCGTAGGTCAGGTTTACAAGAATGCAAAGGTCGTTGTTACCTGCGACGGCAATGTGCTTTCATCAAGAAAGAAAATCAAGCTTGCTCCCGGTGAGATGGAAAATATTGTCATTACTCCCGAGATGCTCAAGGCTATGAATAAAGACAGCGTAATTACCGTCGCTGTTGAGCAATAAGGAGGATACTGTTATGAAAAGAAGTGTTATCTGCGTATCCTGCCCCCGCGGCTGCCCCGTAGATGTTGAAATCGAAAACGGCGAAATCATTTCCGTTACAGGCAATACCTGCAAACGCGGCGACGAGTATGCACGCGCCGAGGTCACACACCCCGTAAGAAGCCTTACCACCACAGTTAAGGTTGAGGGCGGCGTTCACCCCGTCGTTCCCGTTAAATCGAGCGCACCCGTTCCCAAGGAAAAGATGTTTGACTGCATGCAGGCTATCAACGCAGCCACCGCAAAGGCTCCCGTTAAAATCGGCGATGTAGTAATCGAAAATATTCTCGGACTCGGCGTAAATATAGTAGCCACAAATAATGACTGATTGAAAGGACTTAAAAATGAAGCCCTATGAAATTGCAGCGGAGGTCAAGCCCTCCGAAAGACAGATTAACTGGCAAAAAACGGAATTTTACGGACTTATAAATTTCGGCCTTGCAACGGCTCTTAACCGCGAATGGACCGACGGCAAGGTAAGCCCCCTAAACTTCGCTCCCGATGAGTTCAGCGCAGAGGAATGGGTCACATTCTTTAAGGACGCAGGCTTTAAAGGAATGGTGCTTAATGTCAAGCATCATGACGGCTTCTGCCTTTGGAGCTCCGAACACACCAAATATACCGTTGATGCCGCTACCGATTGGGTAACCGACGAGCGCGACATAGTAAAAATGCTTTCGGATGAATGTCGTAAGCAAGGTTTGAAATTCGGTATAGCCATTTCACCGCTTGACCGCCACTCCAAGTATTACGGTACGGGCGACGAGTATAACGAGTTCTTTAAAAAGCTTCTGCGCGAGGTGCTCACCAAATACGGCGAGATGTTCTATGTGCGCTTTGACGGTACTGCCGAAGCAGGCAAAAACGGCTTGGTGCAGGAATATGACTGGCAGGGCTATTACGATGTGGTAAGAGAATGCCAGCCGAATGCGGTTATCGCTCTTGTCGGTCCCGATGTTCGCTGGTACGGCAACGAGTTCGGCGTTATAAGGGAAAATGAATGGAGCGTAGTACCCGAAAGGTACAGCATCTATAACGCAATAAATGCAAATGATGATGAGCGTAAATCACGCCGCAAAAGCGAGAAGTTCGAGCTTGATATCGGCTCGCGCAAGGCTATCAAAAAAGATGAAAAATTCATCTGGTATCCCTGCGAGGTCTGCGTTTCGATGCACGACAGATGGTTTTACCATAAGGACGATGAATACACCGTCAAGACTAAGGACAGAATCGAAAAGCTGTATCTCAGCTCGGTCGGCGCGAACTGCGGACTTATGCTCGGCGTGCCGCCTATGAAGAACGGCAAATTTGCCGAGATGGATTATCAGATACTCAAAGCATTCGGCTACGACCTTAAAGTCAGGTATTCGTACATCGTTTCGCAGATAGGCAAAATCGAGGCGAGCAGTACGCTTTCGCCCGAATACAGTGCCGAAAATCTTTTCGACCGCGATGAGAATAAGACGTGGCGCCCCGCCGCTGACGATAAAGAGCCCGAGCTTATCATCACGCTTTCCGAAAAGGATATGTTTGACCGCATATTGATGGCGGAGCATATCGTGAACGGTCAGCACGTTGAGGAATATGAATTCTATATCGACGAGGGCAACGGCAAATTCAAAAAAGTCGGCAAGGGCGGTGTTGTGGGCTACAAGCGCATACACAAAATCGCTCCCGCAGAGGTTACGCGCGTTAAGGTGAAATTCACATCGTTCAGAGGTAATCTCGAAATGCAGACACTGCTTATGTATTAAGCGGCTTGACTTTTGAAATAATATTTTATATAATCACATAAGTTAAAGACTGTGAAGGAAACCAAGGCTTGATTTTCACTTTTCAGAGAGGTGCCGTTCGGTGCGAGGCACTATTGATTTCAGGCGCATAACTCATTCCCGAGTCCTTTGCCCCAATAAAGTAAGGCAGAGCGTTTGCCGCGTTAAGGCGCAAGAGGGGAGCATTGCTCCCGAAAATGGGTGGTACCACGATATATTCGTCCCTGCGTTACGGCGTGGGGACTATATTTTTTATACTGTTACACGAAAGGATTGTATTCTTTGTACCCCAACGATGAATATGTTGAGCTTTTGAAATCGCGCCTTACAGAAAAGCGCTTTATTCATTCGCTCAATGTTGCAAATAGCGCCCGCGAGCTTGCGCTCAGATATGGCGCAGACCCCGAAAAAGCTTATACCGTAGGGCTTGTTCACGATATATGTAAGGATGAAGCCTATGGCAAACAGCTTTCATATATACTTGAAAACGGCTTGGAGCTTACGGATGTCGAGATTTCGGCGGGCAAGCTTTACCACGCCATGTGCGGCAGGCTCTATGCCGAAAAGGAGCTTAACTGGCAGGATGCGGATATGCTCAACGCCATACGCTACCACACAACCGGCAGAGCGGGTATGTCGATACTCGAAAAAGTGGTGTTTATTGCTGATTTTATAAGCGATGAACGCGATTACAACGGCGTGGAAAGTATGCGCGAGAGGGCGAAAGAGTCGCTTGAAGCCGCCATAATTGAGGGCTTGGCATTCACGATATGCGATCTCGTTGAAAACGGCAGGGCAGTTCACCCGGATACGATAGCCGCATTTAACGAAGCCGTACTGCTGAAAAAGGAGAATGAAAAATGAGCTTTGATACCGTTAAAAAAATAGTAAAAGCACTTGACGACAAAAAAGCTTACGATATAAAGGTAATTAAAATCGACGAGCTTACGATAGTTGCCGATTATTTTGTTATTGCAAGCGCAAATTCAAATACACATGTTCACGCCCTTGCCGATGAGGTTGAATATCAGCTTGACCTTGCAGGCATCAAAGCCGACCATATAGAAGGCAGGGCGACAGGCTGGGTGCTTATGGAATACGAGGGCGTTGTGGTGCATCTGTTCCTTGACGATGCCCGTAAATACTATAATCTTGAAAGACTTTGGGAGGATGCCGCACAAATCGACGTCTCCGAATTACTTACCGAAAATTAAAGAAAGGCAGATAGATATGAAATACGATTTTACAGCAGTTGAGCCTAAATGGCAGCAGCGCTGGGAGGATGCAAAGGCTTTCCGTGCCGAAGACAACAGCGCCAAACCTAAATTTTACGGACTTGTTGAGTTTCCGTATCCGTCGGGCGCGGGTATGCACGTCGGTCACATTAAGGCATATTCGAGCGTTGAGGTTATTTCAAGAAAACGCCGTATGCAAGGCTACAATGTGCTTTTCCCTATTGGCTGGGATGCTTTCGGTCTTAATACCGAAAACTACGCAATAAAAACCAAAACGCATCCGCGCAAGGTAACACTTGACAATGTTGCGCATTTCACATCTCAGCTTAAACGCGTGGGCTTCTCATTCGATTGGGCGAGAGAGGTCAACACCACCGATGAGGAATACTACAAGTGGACTCAGTGGATATTCCTTAAAATGTTTGAAAACGGACTTGTTTTCCGCGACAAAACACTTGTAAACTACTGCCCGAGCTGCAAGGTAGTGCTTTCAAACGAGGATTCACAGGGCGGTAAATGCGATGTCTGCCACAGCGATGTTGTGCAGAAATCGAAAGAGGTATGGTACCTGCGCATTACAGAATATGCCGACAAGCTGCTTGAAGGTCTTGAAACGGTTGATTACCCCGCAAACGTCAAGGCTCAGCAGGTCAATTGGATAGGCAAATCAACGGGTGCTTTCGTGAATTTCGCGGTCAAGGATACCGACGAAATGCTCAGAATTTACACCACGCGCCCCGATACTCTTTTCGGCGTTACATTTATGGTTATGGCTCCCGAGCATCCGCTTATTGATAAATACAAAGAAAAAATCACCAACTTTGATGCCGTTAAGGCATACAGAGCCGAGTGCGCAAAAAAGACCGAGTTCGAGAGAACTCAGCTCGTTAAGGATAAAACCGGCGTAAAGCTCGAGGGCTTCTGCGGTATTAACCCCGTAAACGGCAAGGAAATTCCGATTTACATTGCCGATTACGTTATGATGGGCTACGGCACGGGCGCCATTATGGCAGTGCCCGCACACGACCAGCGCGACTATGATTTTGCAAAGGAATTCGGCATTGATATTATCGAAGTCATCAAGGGCGGCGATATGAACGAGTGCGCCTACACCGGCGACGGCGAAATGGTGAATTCCGGCTTCCTCAACGGCTACACCAATAAAAAGGATTCCATAGCGAAAATGCTTGAATTCCTTGAAGAAAAAGGAGTGGGCGAAAAGGGCATTCAGTATAAAATGAAGGATTGGGCATTCAACCGCCAGAGATATTGGGGCGAGCCCATCCCGATAGTACACTGCCCGCATTGCGGCATGGTTGCCGTGCCCTACGATGAGCTTCCGCTCAGACTGCCTAAGGTCGAGGATTTCCAGCCCGGCTCGGACGGCGAAAGCCCGCTTGCAAAAATTGAAGATTTCGTTAACTGCAAATGCCCCAAGTGCGGCGCGGATGCAAAGCGCGAAACCGATACAATGCCGCAGTGGGCAGGCTCCTCGTGGTATTTCCTGCGCTACATTGACCCGAATAACGACAAGGCACTTGCCGACCCCGAAAAGCTCAAATACTGGGGTCAGGTCGACTGGTACAACGGCGGTATGGAGCATGTTACACGCCACATGATTTATTCGCGCTTCTGGCACCGCTTCCTTTACGATATAGGCGCAGTTCCCTTTAAGGAGCCGTATGCAAAGCGCACCATTCAGGGCCTTATTCTCGGCTCCGACGGCGAAAAGATGAGTAAATCCAAGGGCAACGTTGTTGACCCGCTTGATGTTGTAAACGAGTTCGGCGCGGATGTTCTGCGTACCTATGTACTCTTTATGGGCGATTATGCAGCAGCTGCACCGTGGAATGATTCAAGCGTTAAGGGCTGCAAGAGATTTATCGACAGAGTTTACAACCTGCTTGATATTGCGGTTGACGGCGAGGAATACTCAAAAGAGCTTGAAACCGCTTTCCATAAGACAATCAAAAAGGTCGATGAGGATATTGAAAATATGAAATTCAATACCGCCATCGCCGCGCTTATGTCGCTGCTTAACGATATTTACGATAAGGGCAGCATTACAAAGGGCGAAATTAAAGCATTCATTACAATGCTCAATCCTTTTGCACCGCACGTTACCGAGGAAATGTGGGAGGCACTCGGCGGCGAGGGTATGCTCGCAAACGGCAAATGGGTAACTTATGACGAGGCAAAGACGGTTGAGGCTTCAATAGAAGTTCCCGTTCAGGTGTGCGGCAAGCTCCGCGGCACGGTCGTAATTGCCAAGGATGCCGATGCGGCAACCGCCATTGCGGCAGGCAAGGCTGCTATCGCTTCACTGCTTGAGGGTAAGCAGATTGTTAAGGAGATATACGTTCCGGGTAAGATTATAAACATTGTTGCAAAATAATGTATTGTAATACTCTATATTAAATTGGAGGTATTGGAATGAGAGAAGAACTTAAAAGCTATGTTGACGAAGCCTACGGCATAGTTGAACACGCTGCCAATGTTATCGGCTCAAGACTTCCCGGCAGTGAAAACGAAAGAAAATTTGCGCGCTATATGGGCTCAAAGCTTTCGGATATAGGCATCAAGCCCAAGGAGGAGCCGTTTGCGGTTTCACCCAGAGCTTCAATCGGCGGTATTCCCTATGCAGGCTGGGCGGGAATCATCCTTTGTGTTGCAAGCTACTTTGCACGCTCAAATCCCTACCTTTATTTCCCCATGGCAGCTATCGGCATTGCAATAACGGTGTGGCTTATTGTCAGCGTTTTCCTTTACCACACCTGCTTTGATATGTTCTTTAAGCAGAAGATTTCGCAGAACACCTACGGCGAGCTTCTTCCCGAGGACGGCGAATACGATTACACAATAGTGCTTTCCGGTCATACCGACACAAGCTGGAACTGGAAGCATTCCGAGCACGCCTATAAATTCAGAAACAAACCCGTTCTCGGCATTATTGCCGCATACGGCAAGGTCGGCTTCGGTGCGGTTTGCTTCTTCTTAATGGCTTTCTATTCGATTTTCCAGGCAATTTGCTACGGTGCGGCGCTTCTCGGTCAGAGCTGGGCTATGATGTGCATAAACGCACAGCAGTATGCACAGTACGGCTATGAGCTTCCGAAAATCGCGGGCTTCTACAATGTGCTTGATGCGATTATGCTCGTGCTGCCCATTATATGCGCTATCGGCTGCTGCTTCGTAATTATGTGGGCTGACCCCGATGAAAAGAACGCTTCCAAGGGCGCTATGGATAACGCCACCGGCTGCGCACTCAGCTATGCAACTATCAAATATTTCAAAGAGCATCCCGAGCTTATGCCCAAAAGATGCCGCATAATCGACTTCAACTGCGGCTCCGAGGAAGCAGGTCTTCGCGGCTCAATAGCCTTCACCCGTCAGCACAAGGGCGAGGATATTCT
>JAZUJG010000040.1:0-12109 GCA_045642645.1 Acutalibacteraceae bacterium
CTTCAGGTATATCTTCGGGTATATCTTCGGGTATATCTTCGGGTATATCTTCGGGTATATCTTCGGGTATATCTTCCGGTATATCCTCAGGTATATCTTCAGGTATATCTTCGGGTATATCTTCGGGTATATCTTCCGGTATATCTTCGGGTATATCCTCAGGTATATCTTCAGGTATATCTTCGGGTATATCTTCGGGTATATCTTCGGGTATATCTTCGGGTATATCTTCGGGTATATCTTCCGGTATATCTTCCGGTATATCTATAGCTGCATCATCAAAACCAATATCAGCCGAATCAGAAAAATCCATATCATCACTCATATAAAGCCCCCCAAAACATCGTTGTATTTTCCACATAATCAACGGCAAATAAGGTTCAGGCCGCTTGGTTAATTAATCATACAAAACCGAAAAAAGCATCTCGGCATTAGGGTTGTTTGAATCATACAGAGAAGCAAAAACGTACTGGCCTTCCCATTCAAATACAGCCCAAATATCATTGTATATGTATTCAACACATACAGTTGTGCCGCATTTTAATTTACCCACTACATTATCTGCCCCCTCGGTTTCAGAAACGAGGTATTCGGGTGTATTTCTCAAATTTACATACCAATCGTCATATTCCAAATCCACAACATATTCTTTATTTTCCGGTCTCAGAAGATCCGCATACGCTTCAAGTTCGAGCGGAATATCTTCAAATATATAATCTGTTGTAACCGCAGATGGCTCCACCCACGTGGTTTGAATATCGTCCGAAACAGTAATAAGCATAGCTGGACGAATTCCGCCGAATTCTTGTTTTACATCAAGACCGTTATGATATATTGCACCATCATTACCGATATGCGGGGTTTCGCTGCTTTGTATAGCAGTAAACCTCAACCACCACCATGAAGACCCGCTTCCATTTACGCCGTAGCCGAAATCCTCATAAACACCTTTTGCGCTTGCGAACTTGGTCGGCGCGCACCTTCTTTCGTTGTCCGATGCGAAAAACCTATCGGCATCTTCTGCATCCAGTAAAAATACATAGTCTCCGGTCATCTTATCATCGGTGTCTACATACGTTTTCTGTATTCTGGCTTTATCCTCGGCTGTAAATGCTTCGTTAAAAAATTCATCGTTCAGCCATTTTCTTGCATTACATTTTTCCCAAGTTACATTACTTGCATATGTACTGTATCTAACAGTATCCAAAACATACCTGCTGACTACAAGAAGATCGTCACCGATTTTTTCAAGCACACGCCATTCGATAGGCTCAGTACCATTTGCCAAATTATCATCCTGCTCATATGAGCCAAAAGTAATAAAATCGCCGACTACCGCATCGGCAAGTGCTGACTTTTTGATTATACGATCATCCGACTCGGTAATATCGTCTTCATATTCGTAATCCTCTGCCTCTGATTCAAGAGGTTTCCTTGCTTCCGACAAGTCGTCTGAAATATCGAACCAAAAAGCAGGGCGCAAGTTGCAGGGATTCATAACCACCAAAACTCCGGAATAATTTGTTTCGCCGAATTCGTCAATGCAAGCCATTATATCATCACTATCGCCGCATGTTCTTAAAAGCCAACAACACGCTTCATTGTCATTTTTCAATTCAAGTATTTGAGCGCCGCGAAAGTCGGCATACTTTGTAGGATAACAAATCTTTTCTGAACTTTGCGGAAGATACTCGTTTGCCTCGTCAACACTCAACAAGAACATTTTATCGACCACATTACTGCCGACAGAATCATAATCCTCATAATAAACTACGGTCGATATCATCCTCGCCTTTTCTTCAGCCGTAAAATTCTCCTCAATAAATTCATTGTTGAGCCATTTACGCAAACCGCTATTTTCCCATGTATAATCATCATATACGGGATCATCAACATACATACGACAATCAAGAACATTTTCACTTAACAACAGTATTTTGTTTCCGACTCTGTCAAGCACACGCCACTCAATGGTTTCTTTTCCGTTCATTTCGTTTAAGTCTTGTTGATATGTACCAAGTTCAATGATTTCACCTACTTCGACTGTGCGCAAATAAGAACTATCGGGCGCCTTGTTCGATTTAGTCAGTACAACTATAGTAATCACAACCGCAACCGCTAAAATCGAAGTCATAACAGCAGCAATGATAATTCCTTTTTTGCTTTTTGCCTTTTTCGGCTCTTGAATATCATCTTTTTTGGGTGACTGTTTTTTTTCTTTTTTCTTCTTTTGACTTTTGCCGGGTTCCTCACTGCTGTTCTTTGCAAAAGGCATGCCGCAAGCAACACAGTTGTTTACATCTGCTGTATTATTCATACCGCAAAATGTGCACATTTTATAGTTTGAATCATGTGAAATAGTTGAATTCTCATGTTCGCTTGCAGAATCAGCAAATTCATGATTTTCAGGCGACGAAAAATTGGCATCGTTTTCCTTACCACCGTAAAGAAATTCCACTCCACACGCCAAACAATTCCTTGCATCCATTTCATTTATAAACCCGCAATTATAACAGCAAAGTCCTTTGCGTTCCGACAGCGAGCCACTGACATCATCTTGCGAGTTATTTGTATAATTATCGACCGAATCAGTGTAGGCATTAATTTCCGATGTGAAAGTCTCACCGCAAGCAAGGCACATATCGGCAGTATCATTATTCGGCGTACCGCAATTTTTACATATTTTCAAAAACATCACTTCTTTTACTCATATTCAGCAAACACAAACACTTCGGTGTTCATATAAAATTATTAACGACAGCAAAACGTCGAAAATCACATCTCTCACGCTAAACTAAATAGATCTGAATCGACAAAATACCATTTGCCATCATCCTTTGCAAAAATAGCCCAATCACTGTAAACAGTTGAAGAACCGTAATTAATATCAAAATACACAACTTCCAGTTCATCAACATACCAACCCATGTCGTACAAAGAGTAGCGAATCTCATCAGTATCCAAAGTATAGTCGTACATCTGGCTGTCGATTATTTCATACTCAGCTTTTAATTCGCTGTATTCATAATATTCATCCCAAATTGAATCATATGCATATTCAATGTCATCATCTATGTCATAATATAAATCGTCATAGTCCCAGTACGCTTCATCTATTACGATTTCGCGCCAGGGATCCTCTAATAATGCAATTGCTTCATCGGTACTGAAATTGGTGTATACCGCATCAACATATTTATTCAGTACTTTTTTATAAGAATTTGCTTTTTCCTGTATTACAACTATCGCGATCAAAATCGCGCAGACAACAACAGCCGAACCGAATAATCCAATCAACATTTTACCGACACCCGTTTTCATGGGATTATTCTTAGCCGGTTTCAGTTTAGTGCTTGATTCGGAATCTGCAGCCGCATTTTCAAAGACGAATGCTTCTGGGGTACTGTTGTTGAAATCATTTTTATTTGGTGAACTGCTGTTCTCGTAATTATTCTGACCGGTACGACTACCATCATTCACCAGCGGAGAACCGCAGGCGATACAAATGGCTTGTCTATCGTCATTCTCTGTTCCGCATAATTTACACAATGCCATACTAACACCCTTTTCATGAATATTGCTGTAATAATCACTTTACGCTAATTTATCATTTACTTAATGAATTACTAATTTGTTTATCACTAATCACAATATCCGTTTCATATTTTATTTTGCGCCACAAATGCACTTTTGTACATTTGATAACTTCCGGCGTTACCGGTTCACCGTTTGATTCATTTCTTATTACAGATGTTATCTTGCCAAACACATTAACCACAGCTTTAACATCAGTTGAACCGGGTTTAAAATATTTTCTGTAAATGCGCCTTGCTATTTCTCTGGCCAATATTCTTCTTTCATAATCACAACCACTTGCGCAATACATACAATATTCACACTGAGGATACGGTTTGGTCTTCTCTTTTTTGCTAAGCCAATATTTTGACAACTGCTTTATACCGTCATCAGAAAGGGAAATTTTAATATTATTATCAAGTCTATAATCCGGTGTAATAACCTCTTCGGGTTCATCAAGCTTGTTAAAGAACAAAAACGCTTCACCCGGTTTTAACTTTGACATCCGCTGAATCTGAGCACCGGACATATTGGTACTGTCAGCGATAATTTGTTTATCTTCACTTTCTACCAATCTGAATACTACCTTCATATCGGTAAGAGCAACAACATCGGTAGAAACTTTGCGTGGGGACTGATCGGCAATGACCAAACCCACACCGTAAGAACGAATTTCCGCCAACATCCTTTTTACAAGGCCCTGCGCTATTGCGCTCGGGTTTGCTTCGCCCTGCCCCATATTAGTGTTTGCATCAAGCAGCACATGGGCTTCTTCAAGCAAAATCACATTTCTCAAGCCACCCTCGCCAATATAATTTGCATTGACATAGGCAAGAATCGACAAAAGCAGCAATGATATGAGCAGCGCCTTTTGATCGGCGTTTTCAATCGCCGCAAGTTCAATGACAGTTGGCTTGCTGAGTAAATCTTCTATTGGAATTGAAAAATAGTTATCAAATAAATTCACAAGGCTCTTTAGCCTTACCAGACCGGCTCGCCCTATATTTTTGGCATCGCCGGTATAGCCGATTTCTTCAAATGTATACTCAAAGCATTTAATAAAATCGGAAATACTGAATATTTTTCCTTTATCATCAACAGTGTACGAATCCAACCACCCGAAATCTGAATAGCAATTATTGATTGATTCCTCAAATATTTTATCGAGCGGAGTGGACATGGAAACAGCCGCAGAAAATGCCGTTTTTAATGTGGATTTATATGTTTCCAATTTAACATTATGCGGCGGAATAAACGGATTGTATATAAACGGAGAAATAAAGTTCTTACCCGGGGTAAAAACCTGAAGCTCGGGTATACTTTGAACCAACGCCCTGTATTCATTTTTAGCAGGTTCAATCACCAAAAAGGGTATACCGTGTTTTTTCCAGAGTCTATCCAATAAACTGACCGAAAATGTGGTTTTGCCTGAGCCCGGAGTTCCTACAACAAGCATATGCTTGGCCAAATCCTTCAATGCGAAACCAATGGTATCGTCGTTTGACGATGATTTGAGTTTACCGACGGTAATATCGCCGGAATTGATGATATTGTCAGTATATGTCTTACTGATTTTTTCGGACTCGTTTACAACTAAACCCGCATCAATATGTTCGCTGCCGATTGGAAGCCTGAAAAATTCGGAAGCCTCATCCGCCGTAATTATATAAGGAAGCCTGTATAATGCCTCACTAAACTGACCGGAAGTCCATATTTGGCTGTATCGTCCTTTGTTAAGAAGTACTTCATTTACCGCCCACGGCAAAGGATAGAAATTGTTATTTATGCCAACCTCATCGATATTCAAATCGACCATTTTCAAGTTGGCGGTTTCATTTTTACCCGAAGACAGTTGCCCGAAAAATCTGTTGGCTATATTTGCGGCAGAATTGTTATCGCCGTAAATAAGTATATTAAACGCAAAAAGAGAAGAAGTCTTATGCTGCGAATAATACTTAAATGTTGCTGCATGTTTTTCAGCCAAAGCAAAACTGATATTGCCTATTCCCTGGTCGTTAACGCCCCTGCTTAATGTTTCAAGAATTTGGGTGATTCTGTCCAACTCGCCCATTTCATTCATTTCATACACAACCGGAATAAGTTGAAGAGAAACTGCACAATGGGGGTAATCAATAAGTACATTCACCAATTTACTCAAATCGTTGCAGGATTCAGGTAATCTGTCGAAAGTGTAGCAATACGGCAATAGCTGATTTTGAAGATTTTCAACCTTCTCCTCTTTAACTATTGCTTTTATGCTTTTGTTGTTTACTCTAAGCACCAAATTTGAAAGCGCAGCATATTCTATTTCTGAAAACTCGTATTTTTGGAGCGTCAACATAGACTGACACAATTGTGTAATTGTTTCAACGGATTGTTCTGATGTTGTTTTAGTAGGTGCAATTGCTCTGACTATAATGAACAAACGAATTTTTGCATTGTACGGCTGATTGGCAACAGGTTCCGTTGCCAATAACAATTCAAGCGAAATATCAGTTGAATAACCCGTATTATACGCTGACGACTTGTATGCCTGATAAACTTCATTTAACAGACTGGTCATCTCATTTTTGTATTTTTCAACTATTTCTTCAACAGTATTTCTGTCTTCGTTAAGAATAGAGACATGCGGTATTGACATTATTTCTATGACATCCAACGCCGTCACTTCACCGTCAGCTAATGTTTCAACAGAAATATTATTCACCGTCATTATATATCCCCCTTGATTTGCACTCACTTGCACTTAATAATGTTTTTGCCACAGCAATACAAACACATCGCCAAAGGACGCACCGTGCAATAATTATCTGATTAAAATATACGAAGGTTTGCCATTGGTAAGCTGCAGTATTTTCACCATATCATCCCTCGGAACGGCTATGCAGCCGAGCGTTTCATTTTCGCCGCAATGGAGGAAAATTGCCGATGTTACGCCGGGAACTATGGGGTCAACATTCACTTCAATAACCATACCGTAAGCATACGGGCGTTCATAATCTATAAGATGCTCGGCGCTGTTCCAATCTCTGTCATCATTTTTCGATGTGTCGAAAAGCTGATTGTAATATTTTGAATCCGGGTCATCCACCCAGTACATTGAATCGGTAACCTTAAGGTAATCATCAACGCCCTCGGGGGCATCCTGTATGCCGAACGGCGTGTCAAGCTTATACAAACCCAACGGCGTACAGCGGTTACCCTCATACATATCGTATGACATACCGTTTTGCCCGAATTTAGCGGTTGTTTCCAATATCTTTTCCCAACCGTTTTCCGTTTTTGCGTAAAGATACAGCATCCCCTCGGACGATACCGCCTCCGCGAGAATTTCAACACCCTGTGCCTCTGAAAAAACCGATATTCCGGTATGATATCTTTCAAAAACGCTTGTGGTGCTTTCGATTGGCAATCCTTCGGCGGTCGTGCTTTCGGTTTCCGCAGTTTCGGTACTTGCGGCAGTCGTTGTTGTGTTTTCTTTTTCCGGTTCGTTTGCAGAGCAGGAAGAAAACAGCAGCACAAGCACCAAAACGGCAGATAGCAGTTTTAGATTTTTCATTCTATCACCACCACGGGATTCAAATCTGCATCCAAAAAGCTTAATAACCGCTCCATATTTGCACCGCTTATATCAATGCAGCCGTAGGTCGGTTTCAGTTCCTTGTTTTTGCCGCAGACGGTAAGGAATGAGCCTGCGCCGTATGATGCCGAGCCCGGAGTTAAACCGTCGCCGTTTTGTTCAAAGTACAGCTGGTAATTAAAGCTGCCGTCGGCATAGTACAAATCATACACCTGCTCATAATCCACACTGCTGTCGATATTGCTTTCATCGGTGAAAACATTGTAATACTCCGAATCAGGATCACACACCCAAACAGAATCGGTGTGCACCGCCCTGAAAGGTAAATCGGTATTCGCTCTATTCAAGCCGATGTAAAAACCGACATCATATACGCCGAGCGGAGATTTATCATCGCCCTCGCTGATGCTGCTTGTTTTGCCGCCCTTGCCGTATGTAAAAGGTATATCTTCCATATCGACAGACCATGACGAATTGCCGCTATAATTATAAAAACTCATAGTTTTGTCACTTGTATTAAAGTGCACAACCTGCTTGACATTTACCGGGAGACCGGAAACAGGAGAGAATGAATTATCCGGCAAATCATCGTATATCTTTTTAAATGCATAACTTTCTTCTGTCAGAATAGACTCCGGAGCTTCAGAAAAGTACGCGGATAACTCGTTAGCGCCCAAAAACTCCAGATAGCCTTCAAAACCATTGGCGGTTTTAAATAACGCCATTCCGGTTTTGTTCAGCTTTGCCGACATTGTCTCAGAGCATACTCCGTCTCTCCAAAAATTGAATATCACGGTATCTTCAGTGACATCCAAAATCGTAATTTCATATGAATAATTACCTTGAGAAATCAAGCCACCTGCCCACAGCCCGATATATTCAGAATCGATTTTCATTTCCTTATATGGTGCACCTTTATTATTTTCAATGAATACTGAAGTATCTTCTTCGAATTCTGTTGTATCATCGACAACAAATGTAATTTCCTCCGGTTCATTTCTGTCTTCTTGAGCACCACACAGAACTGCCACCAATATAATAGCCAGCAATCCCAAAATAGCGGCAACAATAACAATCAGTATTTTAATACCACCCGATTTGTCGGCAGTTTTCTGCTTGCTGGGAGCAGCATTCTGAAGCCCGTTGTAAAACACAGGATCGCTGTAATCTTGTTGAGAATGAACATTATCCTGTGCGGCGTATTGCGTACTGTTATCAAAACCGCTGTAGGCTGCTCCTGCATGCAGGTCATTGAATTCTTGGAAAGAATCGTAACCACTCGAAACATCTGAATAATTCAGCTTTTTTCTATTACTGCCTGCATCATAACCGTTTGCGGCGATATCGTTCTGCTGTGCGTTAAATTCTTCAAGATGATCTATAACGGCAGCATTGTCCGTTTCAAACACGGGTACGGTATCGTATTTTTCATTTTCCGGGGCGGTTTGTTCGGGTAAAGCATTGCTTTCGATCCCGCCCATAGCAGCGCCTGCATCATAACCGTTTGCGGCGATACCGTTCTGCTGCGCGTTAAATTCTTCAAGAGGATCTATAACGGCAGCACTATCCGTTTTAAACACAGACACATTATTATGCTTCTTATTTTTCTTTGTGTTAACACTCACTTGACTTCCAACTGTATCGCCGTAGATGTAATCTACCGTTAGCTCTTCTCCGCAGGCAATACATCTTTCGATTCCGTCAGCATTAGGTGTTCCGCAAATTTTGCAAACAGCCATAATACAACCCCTTTATTCGTATTCTTTTTCCTCAAAAGACAAACATCCAACAGCGCAGATCATAAAGCAACCGGCGCTTATAACATTTATGATGACCATGTATATTTCATACGGAACAAACCTTGATATCATCGAGAGCAGGCCGGAAGAACGCAGCATGAAAAATGCAAATGCTGCCAACGAAAGCAACGACAAAATGTTGTTGTCATTATTTCTGTTTCTAATTAACACATAAAGAGACAAAACAACATCAATTGTCACATAAGTATACATTTCCCCAATCATCATCGGGAACATCATCGGAACTATCCTGCTTATTGCACATAACGCTGCAGCTCCACACATAGCTAAATCGCCAAAATCGCGGTCTGCTATAAACAGAATTAATATTGCCACGGCAATAAGAACAAAATCTAAAATAGGAAGCCATCGAATCACGAAAGAAACCACAGAAAAAATGGAAGAATAATACGGAACAAATGAATTAACTATATAAAGTAATTCTATTACTCCGAAAAGGCCAGCTGAAATTGCTGCAAATTTTTTACCGAAATCAAAACTCAACATAAATATCACCCGTTAAAAATCATAATCACAAAAATGGAAATTCGTTATTTAATCAGATTGTTTCTACGGATAATCCTGCCCACCGTTTGGTGAATGGCAACGCAAAAGGCGCTTGCAACCTTTCATTACGCCTTTAAACAACCCGTATTTTTCAATTGCCAATATCATATACTCGGAACAACTCGGTTCAAAAACGCACCGCAGCCTTGTTGCATCGGATGCTTTTGCCTGGTACAAATGAACTGACCATATACAAAACCGTTTTGCAAACAGCCCCAAAAACAGTACCGTCCACAATACGGAAAGCAATATGTGATAATTGCCAAACAGCCGATTAAATACCGCGGCACAGAACAGAAGTCCCGAAAAATACACAGCCGCGATAACTATAGGTTTCTTATAGCTTACCTTAGGTCTGCGAAGGGGATTATACGGTTTGGGTGGACTACTGGAATAAACCACCTCTGCGCCCCTGACATCAAATTCATTATCCATAATCTCAAAAAGCTTTGTACAATATAAAAGGCAACGAAACATTACGTTCCATTGCCTGCATATAAAAATCATTTAGAATACTTTTTCTCTCTTATCATTGCTTTGGCGGCCTGGATACTCTGTTCGATTGTGGGAGAATTGCGCATAGAGAAATTGAATTTCGCACCGGGCACAACCAGTTCTAATTCATCTACAACATAGTTGTTCTTGGCAATTGTTTCTTTTTTAATGCAACCGCTAATGCTTTTATCTATCTTTTCCTTAATCATCTTTCTTGTTGTAAAGCAAGTTATATCAGTATAGAAATAATCACGTGTGAATTCCCATGTATTATCACTGGTGGTGTCGAAAATATACTGATATGTAAAAAGCTGTGAATCACTGAAGAAAATCCACGAAACAGAGTACTGACTTGATACTGCAGTCTCTGCTTCAACCTTTACGTAAGTATCATCATCAAATACAAATGACGAAAGGAATATGGGGGTAATTTCCATAACTTGTGACTCATCAAGACCGATCTTGGCAAGAGCTCTGTCTTTGAATCTCATCTGTGCACACTTATCAAGCACAAGCTTCTGATATTCAGCAATAGTATAAGCTGAAGAACGTTTGCCCAAGCAACCGTCTTTATCAGTCATAAAGAAATCAATACATCTTTTCTGCTCTGCACTTTTTCCTTTTTTCAATGCCTTCAATCGCGCTTTTTCTTCAAATCCGGACCCAATAGCGCCTATGCCGAAACTAATACATCCTCCCATAGTTATACCTCCTAAAACAATATAAATTTATAATACTTCCGGTCTTGGCAGACCTAAAATATCCCAAAATTGAGAGACATCCCCCTCCGGCAAACCAACACTTTTGGCAGTTGCCAATTCGTCGGAATAATTCGGTGAAATATTCAAAAACTTTCTTGAAAAATAGTCGTACTTGATATAAGAGACAAAATAATGATATATTCCTTTTGTGGGCTCTATCATTATTGCAGCATTCAAGTATTCTAAAATTTTATTGATTTCGGCTCTTTGCTGCAAAAACGCCTTTTTACCCCTGAGCAGACAAGCCGCGGCATAGAAATAAACTTCGGAATTATCGAAATTGTCCTCAATGGCTTTTTCGAATGCCGCCAAAGCCTTGTCATATAATTTCAACTTCAAGTAACAAATGCCGATAGAAAAATTCGAACCGACATCATCAGGATCGTCCGCCAAATCCTGCTCATAACAACGAACATATTTATTAATCATCGGTGCAGGCATATCTTTGACACTGTTAAAGGTTGTTATATGAACCGGATGCCCCGCCGGACATTCATTGGCACCAATACTGATAGGCCAACCGCATAATTTACAAACATTATTTTCCACTTGTGTTGCCATATTTCCCCTCCGATTAATTTGTATAGTTTTTCGCTTATTTTACAAAATTTTCATTTCTTTTTCCATACATACGACACTATATGCATCCGAAATGTAATAATCGGTCGACTTTTTCGTTGAGCTGTCGAAAATCGCCGCGCTAATTACCGCACAGCACACAATTATTGCATTCTATTACACATAAACTGCATTCTGTTACTTATTGATGGCGCATTTCCGACGAAAACAAAGTATATGCTTTTTCACTTTTTTATTAAATCGACTTCAAGCGTGCTTTTATGTCTCATAAAATGTTTATAATCCCCCTCAACTAACGAATAAAGCCGAAATTACATTTTTATTGAATATGAAATTGTTTTATGGTAAAGTATAAGCGGAAGTGATATTATGAAGTACTTTGCAACCCTCAACGAGCGCGAGGGCACCTGCTACCACGAATTTCAAAAGGGCAAATGGAACGATGAATTCTGGTTTGAGGATTCAATTTACCTGAGCGATGATTTTATGAGCCGCGATTTATATGAACTGATTTCCGCCTGCGCGCCCGAATACGACCCCTACGGCGTTACGGTGATAACGCGCCGCCAATGGAACGATATTTGCACACTCGCGGAAAATCACGCACCCGAAACCGCGGCAATAATAGCCGAAGCGGATGTCTGGGCGCAGGAAATTCTCAAAGAATATATGGTATTTTCCATTCTCGGAATATGATTTTAATTTAACAACTTAGCTTGCGGAGGAACTATGAAAACGGAAAAACAAGTATT
>JAZUJG010000041.1:0-3156 GCA_045642645.1 Acutalibacteraceae bacterium
GCTCACAATAAACGAGGTCGGCTTCGATGTTCCCGTAATCGAGGCGGGCAAAATCGCAATGACCTCCGACGGCGAGCAGATTACCGTTAAATTTGACGGCGGCTCAATAGTATTTGACGAAGCCACCGGCACTATGCTCACCTATAAAAAAGACGGTGTGAACGTACTTAAAAAAGATCCCGTTTCACACAATGGCTTCCTGCTTAATTTTGCAAGAGCGTATGTCGATAATGACCGCAACACCTGCGTGGAGTGGGAAAAGCATAATCTTTCCGATCCGAAAATCGTGCTTGAGGATATGAGCGCCGAGGTCAAGTCGGGTATTGCATCCGTAAGCGAATATTTCACCGTTTACGGCAAGGATGAGCCTATGTTCAACGCTTCCGTGCTTTACATAATCGGCGCGAACGGCGTTACCGATATTGAAGTAAGTGTTTGCCCCGATGAAGCGGGCAAGGAGCAGTGCTTCAACATTCCGCGTCTCGGTCTTACATTTGAAGCGGATAAGAGCTTTGACGAAATCGAGTATTTCGGCAGGGGCGAAAAGGAAAATCTCTGCGATTTCAACGCCCACGCGCCTATGGGACTTTACACCGCGCTTGTTAAGGATGAGCACGAGCCGTATGTTCGCCCGCAGGATAACTCTAACCACAGTGACACCTTCTACCTTAAATTAAAGAGTGAGAAGAACGGCAGCATCGGCATTTATTCCGACAGAAAGTTTACATTCAATGTTCACAACTACACGCAGAATACTCTCCTTAAGGCTGACCACCGCGAGGATGTTGTTGACGAAAAGACCACATTCGTTACTCTCGACGGCTTCACAAGAGGCACCGGCACAAACAGCTGCGGCCCCGAAACGCTGCCCGAATACAGAGTGGATGCTTCAAAGGAGCTTACCTTTAATTTTGTTATTGTTCCCGAAAAATAAACAGTAAAAACAAGGGGCTGCAATTTGCAGCCCCATTGTACAGGAGATTGTTATGGCGGTATTAAGCTGTATTACCATAGAATTCAACAGTAAAGATTTTCAGAAGCTTCTCGGTGTGCGCCGTGAGGTTTTCGGCACAAAAAAAGCCGCCGATAAGCGCGACGGCGAAGCGCTGCACGCCCTTTTTCTTATAAAAGACGAAGCGGCGGGCTGCGCGAGCGTTACCGCAGACGGCGAGCTTTACTCGATAGCCGTTCTGCCGCAGTACCGTAAAAAAGGTAACGGCACAAGGCTTGTTGAGCTGCTTACCGAAAAGGTGCGCGCGCTCGGTGCAAAAAGCGTTACGGCGGAATTCCCGTGCGAGCTGCTTGCGTTCTTCAACAAATGCGGACTAGCACATTGCGGCGTTACTTATGAAAAGAACGGTGTGCGCTGCCTTAAAGCCGAGCGCAGCTTCATTTTTGAGGATGCCGAGTGGGTTGAGTTCGGCGGCGAAACCGAAGCGGTCATAGTCCGCGGCGATTTCACACTCCGAAAAAAGCAGAAGACCGAGCTGGTCGTTTCGGGACTCGGCTACTGCGAAATATATGTGAACGGCAAAGCCGTTTCCGACAGACTTCTTGCGCCCGCGTGGACAAATTATGTTCAGCGCGACCTGACAAATATGAATCTGCCCGTTTACGACACCCTTACAACGCGCACACTTTACGAAAGACTTGATATTACAAAATTCGTGAAAAAGGGCATAAACACGGTGGTGTTCCATATCGGCGGCGGCTGGTACTGCCAGCACGAAAGCCGCAACGAGGGCAACACGCCCTACGGCAATCTGCGCCTTTGCTTTATTATGAAGCAGGGGAGCGATACCGTATATAAAAGCGGCGAGCAGCTTAAATATGCTAAATCATTCGTAACACGCTCGAATATCTATTTCGGCGAAAAGCAGGATATACGCCTCGGCAATTACGATTTTACAAAAACCGCTTTCGACATTTCCGATTGGAAAAATGCCGATGCCGTCAGCGCACCCGTAACGCTTTTGAGCGAGCAGGACTGCCTGCCGGATAAGGTGATACGCAAAATCAAGCCGAAGTGCATTTTCAGAAAAGGCGACTACGCCATATATGATTTGGGCGAAAATATTTCGGGTTATCCCGTTTTTAAGTTCAGCGAAAACACCGTGCGCGATGAGGTTTTCACCGTGCGCTTTGCCGAAAATCTTACCGCAGACGGCGGGCTTGAATTCCATTCCGCAGGCGGCGAATTCAGAATGCAGCGCGAGGAATATATCTCCGACGGCAAATGCAAAAGGGAGCTGCACCAGCATTTCACCTGGCACGCCGCAAGGTATTTTGATGTTACCGGTAAAATCGATGTGCTTGAATTCAGAGTAATCCACACCGATATTAAAAAGAAGGTCGAGTTCAAATCTTCCGACAAGGTGCTTCAATGGATATTTGATGCGTATATCCGCACTCAGCAGAGCAATATTCACGGCTGCATACCGTCGGACTGCCCGCATCGCGAGCGCCTCGGCTATACGGGCGACGGCCAGCTTGCCTGCCGCGCCGTTATGACCTGCTTTGATGCAAAGAAAATGTACCTCAAATGGATGTGCGATGTTGCCGACAGTCAGGATATTTACGGCGGCCATGTGGAGCATACCGCGCCATATTACGGCGGCGGCGGAGGCCCCGGCGGCTGGGGCGGCGCAATAGTGTTCGTGCCGTATAATTTCTGGAAATTCTACGGCGAAACGGATGTGCTTGAAAAATACTACCCGAATATGCTGCTCTACCTTGATTATATGGAAAATCACAGCGAAAACGGTCTTGTGGTGCGCAGCGAAAAGGCGGGCTGGTGCCTTGGCGACTGGTGCTCACCCGGAAATGTGAATCTCATTCCCGAGCCGTTCGTGAATACATATTTCTACCTTAAAGCGCTTAAATGCGTTATGGAGATTTCGGACATTCTCGGCAAAAACTGCACAGAGCTTAAAAAACGCTATGCAAACGTGAAAAAGTGCTTTACCGAAAAATATTACGATAAAAAGACGGGCACATTCTGCCGTTCGCTTAAACCCGCCGATGCCTACGGCTTTGACCTCGGCTTCGGCAACGAAAAAACCCTTGCCGCAATAGTGAAAAAGTATGAAAAGCTCGGTCAGTTCGATACAGGCATTTTCGGTACCGATATTCTCATACGCACCCTTTGCGAAAACG
>JAZUJG010000042.1:0-1853 GCA_045642645.1 Acutalibacteraceae bacterium
ATGAACGGTGCGCAAAAGCGAGGCTGTTCTATCAGCAGTGAAAATGCTGTGTATCTTATTTCTTTGGTCGGGGATGACTTGACAACACTTTTACAAGAGTTGGAAAAGGTTTGCGCCTACCGTAAAGAGGGCGAAATCACACGCCGTGAGCTCCCCGCAATAAGCAAAGAGTATTTTTCGGGCGAAAGTTATAAAAGCGAGCTTTCAGCCTGCGGCTTTGCGGTCGAGAGTGTCGAGGAATACGACAACGAATATGTCAAGCAGTTCAATTCACAGTGGGCAAAGCGCCTTGCATTCGGCAGAAAACGCGCATTTTATCGCGTGAACGGTCATATTGAATAGGAGAGTATAATGGAAGAAACAGTACGCTACGGCAAGCTTTATATAGTTGCAACGCCTATCGGCAATCATCACGATATGTCGCCGCGCGGCATTGAAATACTCAGCAGCGTTGACCTCATCGCCGCCGAGGATACGCGCCGCACTATGATTCTGATGAATAAGCTCGGCATACACAACGAGCTTATATCCAATCACAATTACAACGAAATGGGGCGCTGCCGCGGTCTTATCGAGCGCCTTAAAAACGGCGAGAGCATAGCCGTTGTTACCGATGCCGGCACACCCTGCGTTTCAGACCCCGGCAATGTGCTTGTAAAAGCCGCCGTCAGCGAGGGGATAGAGGTACTCGGTATTCCCGGCTGCTGCGCCGCTATAAATTCGCTTGTGGTGTCGGGCTTCGATTTGAGTTCATTCACATTTATGGGCTTTTTCCCGCGCGACAACGGCGAGCGTATGCGCCACTTAAAGCGTATGCGTAAGGATGCGCAGATTCGCACCTATGTATATTACGAATCGCCCAAGCGTATAATGAGCGTAATTGATTTTATGATAGAAAACGGTATGAAATGCCGCCTTTGTTTGAGTAATGATATGACCAAGAAGTATGAAATGCACTTTCGCGGAACACCCGAGGAAGTTAAGCAGCAGCTTCTTGACAAGGGCAATTACGAAAAAGGCGAATTTGTACTGTCGCTTGAAATAGATAAGGACTATATAATAACTCAGCAGGAGCATATTTCCACACCCGAAGCGGTGCTTGCGGATATGATGGTGCAAAAGGAATGCTCCGTAAAAGAGGCAATAAAATATATACTCGCAGATGAAACAAACACATACTCCAAAAATGAGCTTTACGATGCGGGTCTTTCGTTAAAGAGTATGTTCGGCAGATAATCGGAGGGGATACCTATGGAACTCAAAGGCAAAAAAGTATTGGTGCTCGGTCTTGCGCGCAGCGGTATGGCGGCAGTAAAGGTGCTGCTTGAAAAGGGCGCTGTAATAACCGTTTCCGAAGCAAAAAATAAAGAGGATATAAAAGAACTGCCGTTTCTTGAAGAACACGGCGTTGAGGTGGTCGGTCAGCAGGAGGAGGTCTTTGAAAGAGATTTCGACCTTGTTATCAAAAACCCCGGTATACCGTATAAAAAATGGTTTGTGGTGCGCCTTGAAGAACGCAAGATACCCGTTATCACCGAAATCGAGCTTGCTTTCGTAACCGCAAAGCCGCAGCATTACGCCGCAATTACCGGCACAAACGGCAAAACCACCACAACCACACTTACTTATGAAATTCTCAATAAAGCGCACCCCGGCATAAGCCACGTGGCAGGCAATATCGGTATACCGCTTTGCGAGGTGGTTATGGAAAACGGGCTTCTTGAAAACGAGGGGCATTACATCGCCCTTGAAATGTCCAATTTCCAGCTTCTTCACATAGATAAATTCCGCCCCGAGTTTGCCACAATAATCAACCTCACGCCCGACCATCTTGATTATATGGGCACTCTCGA
>JAZUJG010000043.1:0-3141 GCA_045642645.1 Acutalibacteraceae bacterium
TTCTACACCTTCTATTTCCTGTTCGGTGTAGGCGTGGGTATTCAGGAGCTTTCCACAAGCCACCTTGCAGTTGAGTATTTAGATTACCTCGAATGGCAGACCGGCGAAAGACTTGAAGCAGTTCAGGGAATTATTCCGGGCTGGATTGACTCCGCTATCGGCTATGTTAAGGAGCTGCTCATACCCTTTGCGCTTGCGTGGATAGGCTATAAATCCTCCTCGGACGGCGACCTTGTTAAGACAATGCAGGCTGAACCGACTTACCTTGACACCTGCCTGTGGTTGCTTGCGCTGCTTGTATTCACTTATGCACTCAGCAACTTCTTCAAAGCAATCATCCTTAAATTCTTTTATAATGTTGAGGGCGAAACCAAAAAGCAGATGTATGTTGACCTTGAAAGGATGCGCGCCGAACGCCATGCAGAAAACCTTATGGTTGAACAGGCTGAGGCCGAGGCAGAAACGGCAGGTAACTCACAATGAGTAAAGAATTCAAATTCCTGCTTCTTACAGACCCGCACTTTTACAAAAATTCACTCGGCGCATACGGCAAATGCTATGACGACAGAATGCGCTACGAGCAAAAGGGATTTGCGGAAACCGAAGCAATAAACCGCGCCGTTATTGAGTACCTTAAGGGGTACACCGAAACCGATGTTATTCTTATTGCGGGCGACCTCAGCTTCAACGGCGAAAAGGAGAGCAACCGCGAATATTCAAGGCTGCTGCACGAATTAAAGGACAGCGGCAAGAAGATTTACGTTGTTACCGCCGGCCACGATATGAACGAGCATCCGAACGCATACCGCGGCGATGACATAGTACCCGTTGAGGGCACAAAATTCAGCGAGCTGCTCGGCTTCTACCACGATTTCGGTTACGATACGGCTATTGCATTCAATGAAGAACATCTTTCATACGTTGCGCAGCTTGCAGACGGCATCCGCCTTCTGGTGCTTTGCAACGATATTGAGGGCACACACAATGTCGCCTACGATGACGAATTCCGCGGCTGGATAAAGGAACAGCTCGACAAAGCCAAAGCCGACAATCAGATGATTTTTGCTATGGAGCATTACCCCGTGCTGCCCGGTCAGCCCATACTTTCGTTCATTGGCGATGCAAGGCAGAAAGAGGCGCAGAAGCTTGTTGACCTGCTTGCAGACAACGGCTGCCACCTTATATTCACGGGCCATATGCACAACCAGAGCATAAATGTCGTTACCACCGAAAAGGGCAACAAATTCTATGATGTATGCACCGGCTCGCTCATAGGCTGCCCCGCATATATGCGCCTTTGCACGATCAAAGACGAAAGCACGGTTGATATCAAGAGCATACCGATTCCGCATTATGATTTCGATACAAAAGGAAAAACCTGCGAGCAGCATTTGCAGGATATTTTCGACGGTATGATAGTAAACCTGCTTACCGATATGCGCGACGATCCCGAAAGACCGATGCGCAAGGTCGGCCTCAAAAATACCGATACGAATATCAAGCTCATCCGCAAGGTCGGCACATTCGTATGCGAAAAGACCGTGGGGCAGACCTCAAAGCTGTTCCTTGTGAAAGCGGAGCCCGAGGTAAAGGATATGAAGCTTTTGGATTTGCTTGCTTCAATACTTCGCTGCGCATTCTGCGGCGACCAGCCCTATACCGAGGATCACCCGGCAGGCAAAACCTTCCTGAAAATCGTAAGAAGATTCAAGCCCGTGCTTAAAATTGTAAATAAAAAAGTGCACGATGCGCAGGGCGCAAGCATTGATATTTACGATATGATTAAAAACACCATAGGCAACTACGGCATATCGGACTACGATGCGACATTAATACTCAAATAATAAAAATAAGGCATCACGCGATGCCGTATTTTTATTATTTTGTTTTTTTTGCCTGCACAATATACAGAATGAACAACGCCGCCGCAAAGACTATGCCCGCGGGGTACGCTATTGCCGCACGGAGCTTGAAGCCCTCATCCGCCATAAGTATATACGTAAGGCTTACTGCCGACATAAACGATGCCGGCACCGCGGTCAGCAGTGAGCCGATTTTATTTTTGCCGTTTTTAACAAGGTATGCGGTTGCAACCCACAAAGCTATCATTGCAAGAGTCTGGTTGCTCCACGAAAAATAACGCCACAGAACATTAAAATCAAGCTGTGTAAGCAGCGCGCCCGCACCGAGCAGCGGTATTGTGATTATCAGTCTGTTCTTGATTTTTTTCTGCTCAAGCCCCGTCCATTCCGCAAGTATGAGCCTTGCGCCGCGGAATGCGGTATCGCCCGAGGTAACGGGGCAGGCAACCACGCCTATTACCGCGAGTATGCCGCCGACCGTACCCATAAGCTTAAATGAAATATCATACACCACACCGGACTGACCGAGCTCGCTTAAAGCCGCACTCAAACCGCCCGTGCTCTCGTAAAATGCAACACCTGCCGCCGCCCACACAAGCGCAATAACGGATTCCGTAAGCATTGCGCCGTAAAAGACTTTTTTGCCGTCCTTTTCGGTCTTTATGCATTTGGCAACAAGCGGCGACTGCGTTGCGTGGAAACCGGAAATTGCACCGCACGCCACCGTAACGAACATATACGGCCATACCGGCTCACCGTTCGGGTGGAGATTTTCAAGCGTGATTTCGGGAATTGTGTAATCGCCCGAAAATGCTATGCCGCATATAATGCCTGCCGCCATTATAAGAAGCACCGCACCGAACAGCGGGTAAAGCCTGCCTATGAGCTTATCAATCGGCAGAAGCGTTGCAAGCAAATAGTATATGAGAATAACAACTATCCAAAATGTATTATTAAGTTTTGCGGGCGTAAGCTTTGCAAGCAGCGCCGCGGGGCTTGTGATAAACACCGTACCCACAAGCACAAGCAGCACTACCGAAAAAATGCGCATTCCCCATTTTGCGCCTTTGCCGAGATATTTGCCCGAAAGCTCCGCCACAGAAGCGCCGCCGTTGCGGCAGGACATCATACCCGTCATATAATCGTGCACCGCGCCGCCGAATATTGAGCCTAAGACTATCCACAAAAATACCACGGGGCCGAACTGCGCGCCCATAAGCGCACCGAATATGGGGCCCGTGCCCGCAATATTCAAAAGCTGAATAAGAAACGCCTTGGG
>JAZUJG010000044.1:0-12323 GCA_045642645.1 Acutalibacteraceae bacterium
TTTGGTCCGAGTGGCGAGACTTGAACTCACGGCCTCTTGACCCCCAGTCAAGCGCGCTACCAACTGCGCTACACCCGGATAGCAGAAGATATAATATCATATAGTGTTATATTTTGCAAGTGTTTTTTGCGGATTTTTGAAAAAATAAATATTTTTTATATTGTTTGCGGCGGGAGGTATATATTAACAAAAATGTACGGATTCGGGCGTATGCTCAAATCCGTACTCTGTTTTAATATTTAAGCTTGGCGTTTGCGGCTTTCATAACCTCGGGTGTAACCTTTATTACCTCGCGGTCGTAGGTGAGCAGTCCGTTGAGCTCATCCTCAACATCGCTGACCTCGGTATAGATAGCGGCGCTTACGCCCTTATCTTTCATAGCTTTATAAAGTCTTTCGCCGAAAAGCTTCGATATTGCGGCATCGTATTTTTCCTGCGATTTATAGATGCGGTAGCCGAACAGTTTATCCTTGTTGAAAACGTGGTCTTTCGTCTGCATTGAGTAGCCGCCGTACTCGGTAAGGGCAACGGGGCGGTTATCCGCCGCATCGAATTTCGGGAAGCGGAACATCGTGAAGTAGATGTGGAAGCTGTTGACATCGCCTGCGCCGTGGTCTACCCAGCCGCTTGCGTGGTCAATGAGCCTTGTGGGGTCTTTTTCGCGGAAGAAGTTGAAGACCTTGACGCTGTCGAACTGCCCCCATCCCTCGTTGAGCGGAGTCCACAGTGCGAGCGACGGGACATTGTAGAGATGCTCTATCATCTTTTCGGCATCGGCATAGAATTCCGCAATGCTCGCTTCATCTTCTCTGCCGTAGAATTTGCGGTGATTTTCGCCGTCGGTAATCATACCGGCGTGCTTATTCTGGAATACCATTGAAAGTGCGGGCATAGCACCTATGGCAAGCGGATTGTAGTGGCTGCCGCCGTTAATCATATCCTGCCAGACTATCATACCGAGGCGGTCGCAGTGGTAGTACCAGCGCAGCGGCTCAATTTTTATGTGCTTTCTCAAAGTGTTGAAGCCGAGGTCCTTCATAGTCTGAATATCGTAGATAAGCGCCTCGTCCGAGGGGGCGGTGTACATACCGTCGCTCCAGTAGCCCTGGTCGAGCAGACCGTTCATAAAATACGGCTTATTGTTGAGCATAAGGCGTGAAACGCCCTTGTCATCCTTGCCCACGCTGAATTTACGCATTGCAAAGTAGCTTTCTATAATATCGTCGCCTGCGGCGATTTTGAGGTCGTAAAGGTACGGCTCCTCGGGAGTCCAGAGCTTGTAGTCGCTCATTTTTATAACGCCCTTGCCGTCGGTGATTTCGCAAACGGCTTTGATTTCGCCGTTGTCCATAACCATTGCGCCTGCTTTTGCGGCGGGGCGGTCGCTGTATTTGAGCTCTACGGTGAGGGTATCGTTATCAATATCGGGTGTGAGCTTTATTGACTCAACATAGTCGTGGCAGACCTCCTCTATCCACACGGTCTGCCATATACCCGACTGCGGAGTGTACCATATACCGCCGCGCTTAAAGGTCTGCTTGCCGCGCGCCTGTGTGCCTGTTTCCGACGGGTCGGTTACGGCAAGGCGCAAATCGTTTTCGCCGTCAAGCACAAGTGCGGTAATGTCGAATGTAAAGGGGAGGTAGCCGCCCGTATGCTCGCCCACAAGCTTATTGTTGAGTGTTACGCTGCATTTGTAGTCAACCGCGCCGAAGTGGAGCAGAACGCGGTGATTCGTTTTTTTGAATGTGAAAAGCTTCTGGTAATAAAGCACATCGGTGGGCTTTACCTGCCTTTCAACGCCGCTTAAAATGCACTCGGGGCTGAAAGGAACGGTTATTTTGCCCTGAAAGCCCGTGAATTTTTTCTGATTGTCGATTATGGCATAATTCCATTCACCGTTAAGGTTGATGAAGCTCTGACGCTTCATCTGCGGTCTCGGATAATCGTTGAGAGGAAGTTCTTTATTGAGCGTTTTACCCCAGCGGGTAAGCAGTTTTTCCATTGTAATCACCTGTTTTTAGGTTATTTGCCCATCGGCACAAATACACAATAATTATACCACATATTTTAAGTATTTGCAAGAAATATAATGGGGCTGCCCCGGTTTTGTATGGGACAGCCCCGCTTTCAGCGTGCTTTGGTAGTCGGGTTTCGGTGAGGCACGGCGTTTTTCATCAGTTTAATGAAATTGCCGCTTCATAGGCGGTCTTTGTTGCATTGGCAATTCTGCCGACCTTGGCGTTATCGCCTATTACGAATGTCCTGATGCCCGTCGATTTGATTTCGTCAGCCAAATCGACGCAGCTCTTTGAACCGAGTGCGAGCACCACTTCGTCTGCCTTGTAGGTGTTCTTTTCGTTTGTTTTGACATTTACGGTAATTACCTTGTCGCTGTATATTTCGGCAAGTCTTTCGCCGGTTTTTATGCGCGTGCCTTTTGCTTTCAGACGCGGCAGGATATCGTCGGTATGCTGAATATATGTGCCGGGCGCGGCAACGGGCGCCATTTCTATAACTACAGTTTTGCAGCCGTGCTCATTGAGGTAATCGGCGGTTTCAAGTCCGGTCATGCCCGAGCCGATGACCGCAACGGTCTTGTTTTCAACGACTTTTCTGCCGGAAAGCACATCTTCAAATGTGAGCAGGTCTTCGTACCTGTATTCGCCGCCGAAGAACGGAACCACCGGTTTACTGCCCATGGCGCAGAATACCGCACACGGATTGTATGAAACAACGGTTTTTGCATCGGCGGGGGTGTTTGTGAGAATTTCAACGCCGTTTTCCCTGCACATTGCGTCAAGGTCCTCGATGCACCAGCTTATTTTTGATTTATGCGGAGGCATTGCGGCGAGGTTTACCTGACCGCCGATTTTGTCGGATTTTTCAAGCACGGTAACATTAAAGCCGCGCAAAGCGAGAATATATGCAGCGGTAAGCCCCGCAACGCCCGCGCCGCAGACTATGACTTTTCTGCCGCCGCCGTTTTTGACGAGCTCTTTTTTCTCCTTGCCGACGAACGGGTTTACCGCACATTCGCCGTGCCCTCCGATATAGGCGTTGTCCTGCATGGATTCCATACAGTTAAGGCAGCAGATGCAGCGGCGTATGGTTTCGCCCTTTTGCGCTTTGTTTGCCCAGTCGGGGTCTGCAATATGCGGTCTGCCGAGCGAAACAAAATCCTGAATGCCGTCCTCGAGCTGCTGCTCTGCCTGCTCGGGTGTGCGTATGAGGTTTGCCGCGAGCACGGGGATATTTACGGCATCCTTGACAGCCTTTGCCATATATTTGCGCCAGCCGGGCTCAAAGGAAACGGGCTCAAGCCAATAGTTGAGAGTATCGTAGTTGCCGCTTGAAACATCTATTGCATCAATACCGAGTGATTCGAGATATTTTGCGATTTTTACGCCTTCCGTGAGGTCGTAGCCCTTGCCGGGTTCACCGATATATGAGTAGCACTCATCGACTGTCAGGCGGACTATGAGCGGAAAATCCGCTCCGCATTTTTCGCGTATGCCTTTGATGATGTTCGTTATAAAGCGCATACGATTTTCGAACGAGCCGCCGTATTCATCGGTGCGCTGATTTGTTACGGGGCTGAAAAATTGCTGAATAAGGTACCCGTGCGAGGCGTGCAGCTCAACGCCGTCGCAGCCTGCTTTTTTGACTCTTACGGCGCCGTTTATGAAATCCTGCTCAAGACCCTTTATTTCACCGTGAGTGAGCGCTCTGACCTTGCCGCCCGAAAAGTGCGCGGGCTGACAAGCCGACGGAGCGGCACTTGAAAGGTGGATGGTTTTTTTAAGCATAAACGGAGCCGCGGTGGGAGTCAGCTTGTAAAGAAACTTGCCGTATATGCCTTTTGTGAGGTTTTCCATTTTTATGCTGAGCGGAACCGTACCGACCATGAGCCCCACATTCTGCCTGCCGGGATGGTGAAGCTGAATGAACAGCTTTGCACCGTGGCGGTGTATTCTGTTTGCAAATTCGGTGAGTGAGGGGATAATGTCGTCGCTGCTTACAGAAAGCTGTGCAAATGCGGCTGCACCGGTCTTATCGTTTACGCGGGTGATTTCGGTCATAATGAGGCCCGTACCGCCCTTGGCGCGTTCCTCGTAATAATCCATCATTTTTTCTGTGGCTTTGCCATCGAACTGACCGAAGCCCATAAGCATCGGCGGCATAACTATTCTGTTCTTGATTTCGCAGTTACCTATTTTCATAGGTGTAAAAAGCAGTTTTTCGCTCATTACCATTTTACCCCCGTTCCGTTTTTAATGTTGTTTTTAAGCTCCTCGAGCTTTCTTTTTTCAAGTCCCCAGTAAATCTTTCTCACGGGCGGGCAAACACCCATAAGGATTTTTGAAATGCCGAACAGTATGCAGGGGCTGACCTTGTCCTTGCCGCTTTCGATACCCGCCGCCATTTTGCGCGCAACTACATCGGGCTGCTGAACGGGGAAGGGCTTTTTGAATTTTATTTCGTTTGCCGTCGGGAAGAAATTTGTGTTTGTGGCAACGGGATAAAGGCAGGTGAGCTGTACATTGTCGGGCTTTTCGAGGCGGATGCCCTGCTGAAAGCCGTGCATTGCGAATTTTGATGCGCTGTAAAGCGTGTAGCCGGGCATTGCCATTTCGCCTATTGCCGAAACTGTGGCGGCGAAAGTGCCTTTTCTGCCGCAGAGATACTGCACATATTTCTGGTAAGAGTAAATCGGTGAAAACACATTGGTTTCAAAAATCGCCTTTACTCTGTCCCAATCGGCATAGTTCATTTCTTCATAATACGGGTAACCCGCATTTGCATAAAAAATATCGATGAAAGGAAAGATTTCCTCGGCTTTTGCAAAGATTTCATCTACCGCCTCCTGCGAGGAAACATCGAGCTGAAGAATTTCCACCTTTGCGGGGTCGAATTTTACAAGGTTGTTTATGTTTTTGTCAACGCAGAGAATGCGGTTGCTGCCCTTGGTGAATATTTTGAGCATTTCAAGACCGATACCGCTGTTTGCGCCGGTAAGAACTATGTTTTTGCCGTTTATCATAATGTACCTCCGTAAACTTATTTCTTAATCAGTATATCACGCCATGAATGCAAATTCAATACGAAATAAATTTCGTTTGACATTGGCGGCTTGCTTTGCTATTATGGCGTAAAGAGGTGTTGACAATGAAAAAAATAAGATTCGGAATAGTCGGTACGGGCAATATTGCACACAGATTTGCCGAAGCAATTAAAAATGTGAAAGAGGCGGAGCTTGTTGCGGTAGCTTCGCGCACCGCTGCAAATGCCGAAAAATTCGGTGATGAATTCGATATACCCGTAAGATTTTTCAGTTATGAGGATATGGCGAAATCGGATGCGATAGATGCGGCATATATCGCCGTGCCGCATTCCGAGCACATAAAATGCTCGGTGCTTATGATGAATAACGGTAAGCACGTGCTTTGCGAAAAGCCTATGGCGGTGAATTACCGTGAAGCGTGCGAAATGTTCGCGTGCGCCGAAAAGAACGGCGTGCTGCTTATGGAGGCGATGTGGGCAAGGCTCGTGCCCGGCACGCTGAAAATGCTCGAGCTTGTAAAAGAGGGCAGGTTCGGTGAAATTCTCGGTGTTGAGGGCAAGTTCTGCTACACAATGGATGAGGACGAAATGGACCACCACGTTTTCAAAAATGAAAACGGCGGCGGCTCGCTGCTTGACGTGGGCGTTTACGGGCTGAATTTTGCAAGCTGGTACCTCGGCGGAAATATTGATTATTTCAAGACTGCCGCCGATATTCAAAACGGTGTTGACTACCACACGCAGGTGCTTATGCACTACGAAAACGGCGCCATTGCCGATATTTCAAGCGCGATTATGCTGCGCAAGCCAAACGAGGGTTATGTGTACGGCACAAAGGGCTATGCTAGGCTCGAAAGATTTTACGCTCCGCAGAAAATAGAAATTCACCCGAATGACGGCGATACCGAAATAATTGAAGTGCCGTACGCCGGCAACGGCTTTGAGGAGCAGATTGCGCATTTTTGCGGCTGCATAAACAAAGGGCTTACCGAAAGCCCGGTCAACACGCGCGACAATACTCTGTTTATTACAAAGCAGATGGATGAAATCCGCAGGGATATAGGACTTGAATACCCGCAGGACAAATAAAAGCACACAATGACAGGATTTATTTTTTGCCGCTTGCTATAATACGGGTGCAGCAAACGAAAGAGGGCGAAAGCGTGGAGTGGATAACCTGCCTAAAAAAGACCTTGAGGTATATCGAAGATAATCTGTGCGGTGAAATCGACGTCGGTGCCGCGGCACAAAGCATATATATGTCGCCGTACTATCTTCAGAAAGGCTTTCAGATAATGACGGGTTATTCCGTGGGGGAGTATATCCGCTGCCGCAGACTTTATGAAGCGGCGCGCGATATTGCCGGAAGCGATGAAAAAATAATTGATGTTGCTCTGCGCTACGGCTACGAAACACCCGAAAGCTTCACAAAAGCATTCACGCGCTTTCACGGGGCAACGCCCGTGGCGGTGCGCAAGGAGCCGCACCTTATACGCCCGTTTCTGCCGCTGAATATCAATATTGAAATCAACGGAGGCAAAAAGATGAATTATACGGTAAGTCCGGTGTGGGCGTGTAAGGTCATAGGCTTTCAGCGAATCTTTACTTATGATGAGGCTTATGCCGAAATTCCGAAATTTTGGGATGAAATATGCGAAAAATACTGCACTCACACCATTTACGCGGGGCTTGCGCCGTCCTGCCCGGAGGAGCAGGCGATTATGGATAACTGCATAGGCGAATACGGCGTTTGCATCGACGATATCGGCGACGGTAAATTCCGCTACCTCATTGCAGGCAGATACACGGGCGGAGAAGTGCCGGAAAGTATGACTTTGTTTGAGTTCCCGCAGGGCGAATGGGCAAAATTCAACTGCTCGGGACCTATTCCCGAAGCACTGCAAAGACTTAACACGCAGGTGTTTAAGGAATGGCTGCCCGGCAACCCCGATTACGAAATGGCGGGATACTATAATATAGAGTGGTATTCCTGCGACGGCGAAAAAAGCGATGAAGACTACAAAAGCGGTATATGGGTGCCCGTGAGAAAATACAGCGATGAGGTGCAGCGCCGCTGGGGCGATACGCCCGAATATAAGGAAAGCAGCGAAAAATCGGCTTCAAGAAGTGATGAAGAAAACACTGCCGTAAATGACGGGCTTATGCAGTTTTTCGGGCGCTTCGGCAAAATAAAAGACCTTTCGCCCGCAAGCGAGCAGGCGAAAAGCCTTGTTAAAGAACTGCAGCAGTATATAAGCGCAAACTACTATAACTGCACCGATGCAATACTTGCAAGCCTCGGTGAAATGTACGTGGGCGACAGCCGCTTCAAAGGTAATATTGACCGTGTGGGCGGCGAGGGAACTGCACAATTCGCCGCGGATGCAATAAAGGAATATCTTAAATAACAGATATAAAAAACCAATGTGTTGCTTAAAAAGCGGCACATTGGTTTTTTATTCATCCGGATATTCTTTACCGAGCATGGCAAAGAATGTCATAAACATAATTTTAATATCGCCCGAAAAGCTGAATTCTTCAATGCCCTGAAGATTGTAGCGCATTTTGTCGGGCAGTATCTCGTTGATGTAAACTTCATCGGGATTTTCCGCAACATCCAAAAGCTCGTTTTCATCCTTATAACGGATGCTTGTGAGCGATGTAACACCTGCGGGCAGCAGGAGTGTTGCATACATTTCGGGTGTGTAGCGGTCAACATATTTGCGCACCTCGGGGCGAACGCCGACAAAAGTCATCTTGCCGCGGAAAACGTCGATAAGCTGGCTCAACTCGTCAAGCCGGAATTTGCGCATCACCTTACCGGTGCGGGTTACGCGGGAATCGTTGCTTACCGTTACGAGCGTGCCCATTTTATCGGCATTATTTACCATGGTGCGGAATTTGAATATGCGAAAATCCTCGTTATAAGAGGTTACTCTGACCTGCCTGTAAAATACGGGGCCCTTTGAGTCGAGCTTTATAAGCAGCGCAATCAGCAGAAATGCCGGCGAAAGCACCAATAACATAACTGCCGAAACGGTAATATCGAAAATGCGCTTTAATATAAGGCTGAATTTCTTTTTTTGCAGTATGTCGTAGTATTTTCTTACCGCGTCATTCTGCATTTCGGGGGGCAGGTCTTCCCATTTTTTTAAAATCATCTGATGTTTTCACCGACTGTTCTGACATAGTTCTCGATTACGAAATCTACCTGCTCGTCAGTAAGGCAGGTGTGCAGCGGGAGTGTGATTTCGTTTGCAAAATGATTATATGCATTCGGGAAATCTTTGATATCGAAGCCCATATTCTTATAAGCCGTGTGCATCGGCAGAGGCTTATAGTGAACATTGCAGGCGATTTCCTTTTCAGCCATTTTAATGATTATTTCGTTGCGCTGTTCGGGAGTGATGCCCGGAATACGCGTGATATAAAGGTGACCGGAGGATGTGTAAGTGTCGCAGTAATGCGGCAGAACTTCAATGCCGAGCGGCTTGAAGGCTTCGTCATAACGGCGGATTATTTCTTTCCTGCGTCGGAGCATGACGGGGTAGCGCTTTAACTGTGCAAGCCCCATAGCCGCGGCGATATCCGTCATATTGCATTTGTACCACGGACCTATAATATCGTACTCCCATGCGCCGAGCTTGGTTTTTGCAAGGGCATCTTTATTCTGCCCGTGCAGCGAATAAAGCTCAAGCTTTGCGTAGATTTCTTCATCGCTGATACCGTCAAAGCCCTTCCAGGTGAGGGCGCCGCCCTCTGCGGTGGTAAGATTTTTGACCGCGTGGAATGAAAATGCCGAAAAATCACCGATGCTGCCTACGGGTTTGCCGTGCCAAACGGCACCTAAAGCGTGTGCGGTGTCGGCGAGTACGGCGACTCTGCCGAGAGCCTTCTGCATATCATTTGCAGGTACAAAAAGTGATTTTTTGGATTCAACTATAGAAAAAATTCTGTCATAATCACAGGGAATGCCTGCAAGGTCGACGGGGATAACTGCCTTGGTATGCTCATTTATTTTTGCCGCAAGAGCGTCGTAGTCCATTTGAAGACTGTCGGGGCAGATGTCGACAAGCACGGGCTTTGCGCCCACATGGCAAATGACCGAGGCGGAAGCCGTGTAGGTGTAAGCCGAGGTAATGACCTCGTCGCCGGGACCGATGCCGAGTATGCGCAGAGCCATTTCCGCACAAGCGGTCTGCGAATTAAGGCAAATCGCTTTTTTGGTGCCGGTGAATTCGGCTATTTCATTTTCGAGCTGCTTGGTGCGCGGGCCGGTGGTGATCCAGCCGGAACGCAGAGTCGCAACAACTTCTTCAATTTCCTGTTCCGAAATATCGGGGGGTGAAAACGGTATTTTCATAAATCAAATTACCTTGTTTCCGTATAAATATATCGGCTTGAAAAAGCCCGTGTATTTTGACATATATTGTCAGTTTGCATACTATTTCGATTATTTTATAATATTTTTGCCTTTTAGTCAAGGTTTTAACGAAAATTGACACAGTTCGATATATAATTTATTTATTAACGGCGTCGAGAATTTTCAAAGTGATATCCGAAAATGCCGCCATATCAGAGAAAAGTATATCGCGGTATTCCTGCGTGGCGGTATCGTCGGCATTGTCGCTTATTTTTCTTACGCTCACAAACGGCACGCCGAGAAAGTGGCAGACCGATGCAAGTGCGGCGCTTTCCATATCAAAGGCGTTTATGCCGAAGGTGGTTTTGTATTCCTCGGCCTTCTTTTTATCCGAAAGGAAAAAGTCGCCCGTGCCGAGCCTGCCGTGTGTGAAGTTTTCGATTTTGCGCACCTTGTCGGCAAGTGAGCTGCCGCAATCGTAGATGTAAATATCCTGGCACGGCTTTTCGCCGGGCTTTTTGCCGAGCATGGTGAAATCGAAATCACATTCGACACAACTGTCGGAAACGAGTATATCGCCCTTGTGCACTCCGGATATTGCACCGCTCCAGCCCATATTTATTACGCCGTCGTATTCGTCTTTTGCGAGCATATACGCCGCGCCTGCGGCGGCATTTACCTTGCCTATACCGAAGCAAAGCACGGTTACATCGGCACCGTTGCAGGTGAATTTGCAGCCGTCGCCGACTTTTTCGGGCGAGTCGGTGATTGCGATGCCTTTTTCTTTAAGACTTGCCTTGAAAGGCACGTATTCATCTATATCCGCGATGAGTAAAAGATATTTCATAATAAACTCCTTATTTTTCGAGAGCTGCCTTTATTGCCTGAGCGAGCTGGTCGGGGCAGGAGGTGGGCTTGAAGCCGCAGCGTATGCCCGAAAGAAGGCTTATGATATCCTCGGCTTTTTTGCCGTCTGCGAGCTTTGCAACGCCCTGCGTGTTGCCGTGGCAGCCGCCGTCAAAGCGTATGTTTGTTACGATGTTGTTTTCGTCAATATCAAACGATATTGCGCGCGAGCAGGTACCTCTTGTTCTGTAATTATATGTCATTGTTACCATCCTTTTCGGTGTTTTCTTTTTTCGTCATAATGTTCAGCGCTTCCTCAATGGTGTCAACGGGCGACTGCTTCGCGGCGCGCTTAACGGTTATGTAGGATTTTTTGCCTGCCGAAACCATTATTCTGCCGCGCAGCTCCGTTGCGAGGCGTGCGACCTTATTCATATCTATTTCGTCGGAATACAGAAGTATGCTGTTTTCATTCTGTTTGATTTCGGATATTTTTTCGGCGGCGGCTACATTGCGCAGCAGCGATACCTTAATAAGCCCCTGCACGCATTTCGGCGGCTCGCCGAAACGGTCAATAAGCTCATCGAGCACAT
The DNA here is from genome assembly GCA_045642645.1 of Acutalibacteraceae bacterium. Classification (GTDB taxonomy): domain Bacteria; phylum Bacillota; class Clostridia; order Oscillospirales; family Acutalibacteraceae; genus DTU089. Next base: position 10,867 of record JAZUJG010000044.1, read on the forward strand.
CGGAGGCATCCTCCGTGCTGCGTATATCCGCTATGCGCTTGTATATTGCAAGCCTGTGGTGAAGATTTGCTATATAGTCTTCGGGAATATATGCATCTACGCGTATATCGATAAGGCAGTCCGCGGTTTCGGCTTTGGGCGCTTCGCCTTTTTCCTCGCTGACGGCTTCGGAGAGCAGCTTCATATACATATCATAGCCGACACTTTCCATATGGCCGTGCTGCTCCGCGCCGAGCAGATTGCCCGCACCGCGTATTTCAAGGTCGCGCATGGCGATTTTGAAGCCCGAGCCGAATTCTGTGTATTCGCGCACCGCTTCAAGCCTCTTTGAAGCGATTTCCGAAAGTGCTTTTGAACGGTCGAATGTGAAATATGCGAAGCCGCGGCGCGACGACCTGCCGACTCTGCCGCGTATCTGATGAAGCTGCGAAAGTCCCATTCTGTCGGAATTTTCTATAATAAGCGTGTTGGCGTTGGGAACATCCACACCGGTTTCGATTATTGTGGTGCATACAAGCACGTTTATTTCGCCATCAAGCAGCTGACGCCACACATTCGAGAGCGAGTCCTCGCTCATTTTGCCGTGCCCCACGCCGACCACCGCTTCGGGTACAAGCTCCTGAATTTTCGCGGCGGTACTGTCGATGCGCTCGATGTTGTTATTGAGGTAATATACCTGACCGCCGCGGCGCAGCTCCTTGCTTATGGCTTCGGCAAGTATGCCCCAGTCGTGCTCAAGCACATAGGTCTGCACGGGGAAACGGTCCTGCGGTGCTTCTTCTATAACGGACATATCGCGTATGCCGCTTAAAGCCATATTCATTGTGCGCGGTATGGGCGTTGCCGAAAGCGTAAGACAGTCAACATTCGGGTAAAGCTCCTTGAGCTTTTCCTTCTGCCCTACGCCGAAGCGCTGCTCCTCATCAACAATAATAAGTCCGAGGTCGCGGAATTTAATATCCTTTGAAATGAGGCGGTGAGTGCCCACTATTATATCCACGGCGCCGCGTTTGAGCTTTTTGATTATTGCCTCCTGCTCCTTGGGCGAGCGGAAGCGCGAAAGCATTTCGCACTCCACGGGGAAACCCTCGAAACGGCGCTTTATGGTGTTGTAATGCTGCAGGGCGAGTATGGTGGTGGGCACGAGAATGGCGCATTGCTTGCCGTCTGCTATGCACTTAAAGGCGGCGCGCAGGGCGACTTCGGTTTTGCCGAAGCCCACATCGCCGCACAGGAGTCTGTCCATAGGATGCGGCTTTTCCATATCCTGCTTGATTTCGTGAACGGTCCTGAGCTGGTCGTCGGTTTCGTCGAACTCAAAGCGGCGTTCAAAGTCGCTCTGCATGTCTATGTCCGGGCTGAAAGCAAAGCCCTGAATGGCTGTGCGTTTCGCATAAAGGTCAATAAGCTCTTTAGCAATCTGCTTGACTGCACTGCGAAGTCGGATCGTAGCCATG
>JAZUJG010000045.1:0-2520 GCA_045642645.1 Acutalibacteraceae bacterium
GTAACATCGGAGAACAGCACCGAGTAGTCTATTTTACCCTCTATTTCGCATCCCTCTGCGACTATTGAATTTTCGATAACTGCCTTGTCGGAAACGTACTGCGGTGAGGTAACTGCGCCCCTGCCGTAGATTTTCCACGAATTGTCGCTGAGGTCGATATTTACCTTGGGGTTGAGCAAATCAAGGTTTGCCTCCCACAGTGAATCTATTGTGCCGACATCCTTCCAGTAGCCGTCGAAGCCGTAGGCGAAAAGTCTTTCGCCCGCGCCGTGCATGGCGGGGATAACATTTTTACCGAAATCGTTGGAGGAGTCGGGGTCATTTTCATCGTCAATAAGGTACTGCCTGAGCTTTGACCATGTGAACATATACACACCCATGGATGCCTTGTTGCTCTTGGGATTCTTCGGTTTTTCCTCAAATGCGGTAATTCTGCCGTCATCGTCTGTAAACATAAGACCGAAGCGCGAAGCCTCCTCCCACGGCACCTCGAGCATTGCTATGGTGCAGGCGGCATCCTTCTGCTTGTGGTATTCAAGCATCTTGGCGTAATCCATTTTGTATATATGGTCGCCCGAAAGCACCGCCACATATTCGGGGTTGTAGCGATCTATGAAATTGATATTCTGGTAAATGGCGTTTGCCGTACCCTTATACCACTCGGTTCCCTTTATCTGCTGGTAGGGCGAGAGGATATGCACGCCACCGTTGGCTCTGTCAAGATCCCACGGGCCGCCGTTACCGATGTAGTCGTTAAGCTCAAGCGGCTGGTACTGTGTGAGTACACCAACCGTATATATGCCGGAGTTTACGCAGTTTGAAAGAGGGAAGTCGATTATTCTGTACTTTCCTCCGTAAGGAACTGCAGGCTTTGCTATGTTCTTTGTGAGCACGCCGAGCCTTGAGCCCTGACCGCCTGCAAGGAGCATTGCAATACATTCAGTCTTTTTTGCCATTATTTTCACATTCCTTTCGACAGGTTTCTGATTTTTTCTTTAAATACATAGTAGTCATAGGCGGCAGTGTCAGCTCAAGGTAATCCGCATAGCCGTGCATTTCGCCTTTTTTGGTTTTGTTGGTTTTCTTTATCTTCTCACCGGCACCGCCGTATTTTGCGGAGTCGGAGTTGAATATGATTTCATAAGCGCCGCTTTCGGGTACGCCGATTTTGTAGAACTCGCGCTTTACGGGGGTAAAGTTGCATACGGCAACAATCTTTTCGCCGCTTTCGTCGGTGCGGGTAAAGGCTATTACGGAATTTATGTTGTCGTCGCTTACTATCCAGTTAAAGCCCTCCCAGGTGTAGTCTATCTGCCACAGAGGAGCGTTCTTTTTATAGAAGCGGTTTAAATCGCGCGTGTAGGCTTTGAGCATACGGTGCATATCGTAGTCAAGCAGGAGCCAGTCAAGCCCTTTTTTGTAATCCCATTCAATAAACTGACCGAACTCGGTACCCATAAACAGCAGCTTTTTGCCGGGGTGCGCATACATATAACCGAGGAACGCCCTCACACCCGCAAACTTTTCATTGTATTCGCCGGGCATTTTATTTATGAGCGAGCATTTGCCGTGCACGACCTCATCGTGCGAAATGGGCAGCACGAAATTCTCGGAAAAAGCGTAGAAGAATGAGAATGTGATTAAATCGTGATTATATTTTTTATAAATGCCGTCAAGGGAGAAGTAGCGAAGGATATCGTTCATCCACCCCATATTCCATTTAAAGTTAAAGCCGAGGCCGCCCATATATACGGGTTTGGAAACAAGCGGCCAGGATGTACTTTCCTCAGCGAGCATCATAACATCGCTGTGCTCTTTGAAAACAGCTTCGTTTAAATCCTTGAAAAACGCAACGGCTTCAAGATTTTCGTTGCCGCCGTTGGCGTTGGGAATCCACTGCCCCTGCTCCCTGCCGTAGTCAAGGTAGAGCATTGAGGCGACCGCGTCCACACGCAAGCCGTCTATATGGTACTCATTAAACCAGAACAGCGCATTTGATATAAGAAAGCTTTTAACCTCATTTCTGCCGTAGTCAAAAACCTTGGTACCCCACTGAAGATGCTCGCCTTTTTTACTGTCTGCATATTCATAGCAAGGCGCGCCGTCAAATTCGGCAAGCCCGTGTGCATCCTTCGGGAAATGCGCAGGCACCCAGTCAACGATTACGCCGATGCCTGCCTTATGGCACTCATCCACAAAGAACTTGAAATCGTCGGGTGTGCCGTAACGCGAGGTAACTGCGTAGTACCCCGTAACCTGATAGCCCCACGAGCCGTCAAACGGATGCTCTGCTATGGGCAGAAGCTCAATATGAGTATAGCCCATATCCTTAACATATTTCACAAGCTCATTTGCAAGGTCGCGGTAGCTGTAAAGATTGCCGTCGGCGTGCTGCCGCCACGAGCCTATATGCGTTTCGTATATATTGACGGGCTCTGAATATATGCGCGTTTCGGCACGCCTTGCGAGCCACTCACCGTCATGCCATTTATGGCGGCTTTCAAATATTTTGGAAGCGGT
>JAZUJG010000046.1:0-4465 GCA_045642645.1 Acutalibacteraceae bacterium
TACCAATAATCGGCGGCATCTTCGGCGCAGAAGCCGTTTTGGCTCACTCGGCGTATCCTTATACGCCGTCGCTCGGCAAATTCGTCTTCTGCATCCGAATCTGCACGCCGATTAAAGAATGTAATCTTCGGCGCAGAAGCCGTTTTGCTTCACTCGGCGCAAGCGCCGGATTTCAAGTTTTCAGTTTTCAGAATTTTCATAAACAACGCGGTTTTTCGTAAATCGCGTTGTTTTTTTGTTTGCATTATTTCAAACTGTGAATTGCCTCGGGCAAAAAATGCCCGTACAGGTTTCTCCGAATTACCGCAGTCAAAACCTCAACCATTCTGCGAAGGATTTTTGCGTAAAGGCGCAAAAATCCTTCGCAGAAACTGCTTTTCACACTCGATTTCAAGGCGAAATGCCGACTTGCCGAAAAATATTCCGCCAACTTGCCGAAAACGGTTGTATCGGCTCAATATCAAACATCCAAACTGTTGCGAAAATCCTTGACTATACAATGCAAAAGAGTTACAATAAAATGTAAAATTATAATCGGGGGATATGTTTTGAGCAGAAAGAAATGGGTCGTTTCGCCCTGCGACAGAGATCTCGCGGCGGCTATTGCCGAAAGCTGCGGCATTGAGCCGTTTGCGGCGTTCCTGCTGTGCGCACGCGGAATGACGGATGAATTTGATGTGGAGAGCTTTCTCTATGATACGGATCTTGCCGATCCTTTAACGCTTCCGGATATGGATAAGGCGTGCGAACGAATAGATGAGGCGCTCGCTTCGGGCGAGCATATCACCGTTTTCGGTGATTATGATGCCGACGGTGTTACATCAACGGCGCTTGTTTACTCATACCTTAAATCGCGCGGCGCTGTGGTGGACTACTACATACCCGACCGCACCGAGGGCTACGGTATGAACTGCGAGGTCATTGACCGCCTTAAAGAGCGCGGCACGTCGCTTATAGTTACCGTGGATAACGGCATAAGCGCGGTTGACGAGGTCGCGCACGCGGGCGAAATCGGCATAGATGTCGTAGTTACCGACCACCACCAGGTAGGCGATGTTATGCCTGCCGCCGTTGCGGTAGTTGACCCTCACCGCGAGGACAGCGCCTGCGAATTCTGCGAATGGGCGGGTGTCGGCGTTGCGTTTAAGCTTGTGAGCGCACTTTCCGGCAGCGACGGTTACGATATACTCGAACAGTACGGCGATATGATTTCGCTCGGCACGGTTGCGGATATTGTACCTCTTACGGGCGAAAACAGAATTATAGTGCGCAGCGGCGTTGCATTTCTGAATGCCGCAGCTGCCGACGGCACATTGAGGCTCGGCATTGCCGCGCTGCTTGAAGCGCTCGGTTCTTCCGAAAAGCTCAATTCCGCAGGTGTCGCCTTTAAGCTTGCGCCGCGCATTAACGCCGCAGGCAGAATGGGCTCTGCGGAGCGCGCGTTGAAGCTGCTGCTTACCGAGGATATTACCGAGGCAAAGGAGCTTGCAAAGGAGATTTGCGCCGCAAATGCCGAAAGACAGAGTGTGGAAACGCAGATTTCCGAGACCGCCTGCGAGCTTATAGAATCGCGTGCGGATATAAAATACGGCAGAGTTCTGGTCGTTGACGGCGAGGGCTGGCACCAGGGCGTTATAGGTATTGTGGCTTCGCGCCTTGTTGAAAAGTACGGCAAGCCCTGCATAGTCATTTCACGAAACGGCGAAACCGCCAAGGGCAGCGGCAGAAGTATTGACGGCTTTTCGCTTTACGATGCGCTCTCATACTGTGCCGATACTCTTACGCAGTTCGGCGGCCACACACTTGCTGCCGGTATGAGCATTGAATGCTCGCAAATCGAAGCATTCCGCCAAAAAATCAACGAGTACGCCGCTATGCGTGAGGCGGCGGTGCCCGTGCTTAATATTGACTGCAAATTAAATCCCGCTTCGCTCGATTTGAGTGTAGTCGATTCCCTTGAAATTTTAGAGCCCTACGGTGCGGAAAATCCGCAGCCGCTTTTCGGGCTTTTCGGTATGACTCTTACGGGTATTCAGCCCGTGGGCAACGGCAAACATCTGCGGCTTACCGCCGTCAAAAACGGCACCTTCATTACCGTAATGATGTTTTCCACCACTCCTGCGGAGTTCCCGTTTAAAGAACGCGATGTTGTGGACTTTGCCGTAAAGCTTGCCAGAAATGAGTTCCGCGGTGAGCAGCAATTGAGTATTCAGGCAAAGGATATACGCTTCAGCGGTACCGATGACGATGCGCTTATGGCATCGTTAAGAGATTACGAGGCGTTTTGCGGCGGCAGTGAGCTTACGCCCGCACAGAAAGAAAAAATACGCATTGACCGCGACCTTTGCGGTAAGATATATAAATTTATACGCTCCGAAAACGGCTGGGCACATTCTGCGGAAATTCTCTGCAGGCGAATTGGCTTTACCGCCGAAAAAACCGTTCAGTGCCGAATTGCGCTGGATGTTCTTACGGAGCTTGGGGTAATAATAAGTAAGGACGGCAAATACACCTTACCCGCCGAAAGTGTTAAGGTGGTGCTTGACGATTCCGCGATTTTCAGAAGATGCAGCTGAGGAGTGAAATTTTTGGAAGATAACACAACGGTTCAGATGATGTATAACGAGCTGCGCGAGCAGGCGCTTACGCAGTTCGGTGCAGATGAAATAGCCGTTATAGATAAGGCGTTTAATATTGCCAACGAGCAGCACAGGGGGCAAAAGCGCTCATCGGGCGAGCCGTTTATAATCCACCCGGTCGCTGTTGCCAAAATAGTGTTTGAATACGGCATGGACCATCAGTCCGTAGCCGCCGCCATGCTTCACGATACGGTTGAGGATACCGACCTCACGCTTGATGATGTTAAAAGGGAGTTCGGTGACGAAATTGCACTGCTTGTTGACGGGCTCACAAAGCTCGGCAAAGTGCCGCTCGACATTAAGGATAAAGAAGAACAGCAGGCCGAAAATGTAAGAAAAATGCTGCTTGCCATGAGCGAGGATATCCGCGTTATCATCATCAAGCTTGCCGACAGACTGCATAATATAAGAACACTTGACTTTGTTGCGCCGCAGAAGCGCCGCGACAAGGCGGTGGAAACGCTTGAAATTTACGCGCCCATTGCGCACCGTCTCGGTATTCGCGCCATTAAGGAGGAGCTTGAGGACAGAGCCATAAGCTTCCTTGACCCCGTTGCGTACAAGGAAATAGAGGATGCACTCTCAAAGCAGGGCAAATCCCACAACGAATTCCTTGAAACCATAAAGAAGCAGATAAACGAAAGAGTCAGCAAAACCGTTCCCGATGTAAATATCGAGGGCAGAATCAAGAGCGTTCACGGCATATACAGAAAAATGTATATGCAGAACAAGAATTTTGACGAGATTTTCGATATTTACGCCGTCAGGATTATCGTAAACACCACCATTGAGTGCTACGACTGTCTCGGTATAATTCACGATATGTTTACCCCCATTCCGGGCAGGTTCAAGGACTATATTTCCACCCCGAAGCCCAATATGTACCAGTCGCTTCACACCACGGTGCTCGGCAAGGCGGGTATTCCCTTTGAGGTGCAGATTAGGACCTGGGATATGCACAAAACTGCCGAATACGGTATCGCGGCGCATTGGAAATATAAGCTCGGCATCAACGGTACGCAGAAGTTTGAGGAAAGGCTCGCGTGGATTCGCCAGCTCCTCGAAGCGCAGAAGGAAGCCGACGATGTGCAGGATATAGTGCGCACCATTAAAAGCGACCTTGTACCCGAGGAAGTTTTCGTGTTTACCCCCAAGGGCGATGTTATAAATCTGCCCTCCGGCGCGACCGTAATAGACTTTGCATACGCCATACATTCTGCGGTCGGCTCCAAAATGGTGGGCGCAAAGGTCGGCGGCAGAATAGTACCGCTCGATTACCGCGTGCAGACCGGCGAAATCGTGGAGGTGCTCACATCATCACAGCCCGGTAAGGGCCCAAGCCGCGACTGGCTGAATATTGTCACCACAAGCGGTGCAAAAACAAAAATAAGAGCGTGGTTCAAAAAAGAACGGCGCGAGGAAAATATTGCCGAGGGCAAATCAATGCTCGAAAAAGAGGTCAAGCGCAATAAAATTCACTTTACCGACGAGGAGTATCAGTCTGTTTGCAAAGCGCTCACCGAGCGCCAGCATTGCCCGACGGTGGATGATTTCTTTGCGGCACTCGGCTACGGCGGTATACCCATAACGAGAGTTATGCCGTTTATCCGTGATGAATACCACAAAATTGCGGCGGCTTCCAAGCCTTTGGAGCCCATCAAGGTCAGCGACGAAGTGAAAACCAAGCATTCCAGCGGCGAGGGCGTTATTGTTGAGGGCATAGACAACTGCCTTGTCAAGCTTTCGCGCTGCTGCTCGCCCATACCCGGTGATGAAATCATAGGCTTTATCACGCGCGGTCACGGTGTTTCCGTTCATAAGCGCGA
>JAZUJG010000047.1:0-10169 GCA_045642645.1 Acutalibacteraceae bacterium
CGGGCGGATGCATCCCGGCAGAGCATATCGACATCCCGATCGATTATGACAACCTTATCTCCATCGGCTCGATGATGGGCTCGGGCGGACTTATCGTTATGGATGAGGACACCTGCATGGTTGATATTGCGAAATTCTTCCTTAAATTCACGGTTGACGAGAGCTGTGGTAAGTGCACTCCCTGCCGCGTAGGCACCAGAAGACTTCTCGAGATACTCGAAAAAATCACCTCCGGCAAAGGCACTCTTGAGGATATCGACAAGCTCGAAAAGCTCTGCTACTACATCAAGGACAACTCTCTGTGCGGTCTCGGTCAGACTGCACCGAACCCGGTGCTTTCCACCCTTACCCGTTTCAGAGAAGAATATATTGCCCACGTTGTTGACAAGAAGTGCCCCGCAGGCGTCTGCAAAGACCTGCTTACCTTCTCTATCGACAAGGATACCTGCATAGGTTGCGGTATGTGCGCAAAGAACTGCCCCGCATCAGCCATCAGCAAGACCGATTACGTTGCCGAAGGCCACAAGCTTCCCTCTTACGAAATCGATCCCGCAAAGTGCGTAAAGTGCGGCGTATGCATGCAGAACTGCAAGTTCAAGGCAATTTCAAAGAAATAAGGAGGAACTAATGATGGAAAATGCAGTAAACATTAAAATAAACGGTTTCGATTATCAGGTTCCTGCCGGCAGCACCATTCTTGAGGCTGCACACATTGCGGGTATCGAAATCCCCACACTTTGCTACCTTAAAGATATTAACGCAATCGGCGCCTGCCGTATCTGCGTTGTTGAGGTAAAAGGCGCAAGGAGCCTTGTTGCTGCCTGCGTATTCCCCGTAAACGAGGGTATGGAAATCATCACCAATAGTCCCAAGGTAATTGAGGCAAGAAAGACCACCCTCGAGCTTATACTTTCCACACATAAAAAGGAATGCCTTTCCTGCGTAAGAAGGCGCAACTGCGAGCTTCAGAAGCTCTGCAAGGATTACGGTATAGAGGATGAAAACGCTTTTGCGGGCGAAATGATCAATTATGAAATCGACAGCACCGCTACCCATATGTACCGCGACAATTCCAAGTGCATTCTCTGCCGTCGCTGTGTTGCCGCCTGCGACAAGCTCCAGGGCTGCTCCGTAATCGGCGCAAATGCCCGCGGCTTCGACACTCACATCGGCTCTGCATTTGAGTACGGACTCGGCAATGTTGCGTGTGTAAACTGCGGTCAGTGCATTACAGCCTGCCCCACCGGCGCTCTTTCCGAAAGAGACGACACTCAGAAGGTATTCGATGCCATCAACGATCCCGAAAAATTCGTTGTTGTTCAGACCGCTCCCGCAGTCCGCGTAGGTCTCGGCGAAGAATTCGGCTATGAGATGGGCTCTGTTGTTACCGGCAAGATGGTTCAGGCACTCAAGATGCTCGGCTTTGACAAGGTGTTTGACACTAACTTCACCGCCGACCTTACAATTATGGAGGAAGCCACCGAATTCCTTGACAGATACGGCAAGAAGGAAAATCTTCCTCTCATCACATCCTGCTCACCCGGCTGGATCAAATTCTGCGAAACCTATTATCCCGAATTCATCAAGAACCTTTCATCCTGCAAATCTCCCCAGGGTATGTTCGGCTCCGTAGCAAAGACCTACTACGCCGAAAAGCTCGGCATAGCACCCGAAAAGATTTTCGTCGTTTCCATTATGCCCTGCACCGCAAAGAAATTTGAGGCTGAAAGACTTGACCACACCGCAGTTAAGGGACTTGCGGACATCGACGTTTCCCTTACCGTAAGAGAGCTCGCAAGAATGATCAAAAAGGCAGGCATCAACTTCAACGCAATTCCCGATGCAGAGTTTGACGCTCCCTTCGGTCTCGGCTCGGGCGCAGGCACAATATTCGGCGCTACCGGCGGCGTTATGGAAGCTGCACTTCGTACCGCTTACGAGGTTGTTACCAAGAAAGAACTGCCCGATTACGATGCATTCAAGGCAGTTCGCGGTACCGACGGCATCAAGGAAGCCGAGTATGACCTTGACGGCGCAAAGGTGCGCGTAGCGGTCGCTTCCGGACTTGCAAATGCAAAAGCACTTCTCGATATGGTCAAATCCGGCGAAAAGTCCTACGATTTCATTGAAATCATGGCTTGCCCCGGCGGCTGCGTAAACGGCGGCGGTCAGCCCATCGTTCCCGCATCTGTTCGCAACTTCAGCGATGTTAAGGCTATACGTGCTCAGGGACTTTACAACGATGATAAGAATCTTCCCATCAGAAAGTCTCACCTTAACGAAGATGTTAAGAGAGTGTATGCCGAGTACTTTGAGAAACCCGGCAGCCATAAGGCTCACGAAATTCTCCACACCGCATATACCGAGAGGAAGAAATATTAAGGTTCGCTCTGCGGTTTTGATAACGAATAAACAGAATGAACAGTAGGGGAGGCACCCCCGTGCCTCCCGGTTTGCCCGCAAATCTGCGATTTCGGTCAAAAGGCGAACAACGCACTTTTCACGAAACCGCGTTGTTTTTTTATGTTTCATATTATAATCCGGCGCTTCGCGCCCCGAAATTATTCGTTATTCATTATGCATTATTCATTAAGCGAAGCGCAAGCTGTCAATCGCTCGGGTACGCGAGGTGCCGCTGCGCGATTGACCCGGGCTGCACGGGAGCGCAGCCCGTACGGGTTTCTCCGAATTGCCGCAATCAAAACCTCAACAAAGTCCTCCGAATTTTCGAGTTATTTTAATTATCTAAACTTTCTATTCAAATTATTGCAAAAGAGAAAAATATATGGTAATATAAAAATGTATATCTGTATTATTTCGAGGAGCAAAATGTATGTATTTTCACACACACACACAAACGAACTCTATTACAAAGCGAATTCTTGCCGTAATACTTTGTGCGGTTGTTTTTGCAGGAATTATACCTGTTACTGTCTTTGGAGCAGATTCGCTCAGCAATCTTCATATTACATACGATAATCTGAATGACAGAATAGTGTGGGATGAGTATCCCAATGCCGTAAAATATACGGTATGTGTTCGCACACCGAACAGCACAAATAATATATTAACGGTTTCGTCAACCTCAGCGCGTGTTGATCTTGAAGAAATTCTTGCCGGTTATCTTTCAACCTACGGTATGCTTACGCGTACTACCATGCCGACGGATAATGTAGGTTTCTATGTTAACCCGCTTACAAACGATATGGGTATAAACGGCAGTTATGATATACTTGTAAAAGTCACCTATAATACCACTGATCTTGTCGGCGGTGCTACAACAAAAACCGTTGAAACGCAGAAAGCCGGTATTACTCTTGATTACACCTTGAAAAACGGTCATCCCGGCGACATTCGCGGACTCAGAATAACCCGCCCGGGCAGCGGCACAGCAACTCTTACATGGGATGATACCCGCCGTGACGGTGGCGTAAAACGCAACTGTTCATATAAAGTTACGGTATCTTTTACAGTGGACGGTGTAACCTATTATTGGAACGGTACAAGCATTGTTGCCGGTTATTCTTATATTTCTACGGCTGTAAATACGGTAAATCTGTCAAGACTTGAGCAGGAGTTTATCAGCAGAAACATCCGCAATACATTGCTCAATGTTAATGTGGAAGCAACGCTTACCGATACAAACGGTTATAAATACATAACCTCTGCAAATGAAAATCTTTACATAAACGGCGGCGTAAATGAAAACCCGTATAAGGCCTGCTATTGGGGTGATGAAACCGCCGATCCGTTTAGAATAGCATACAGTATTGATGCGCTCGGCGGTATTCCGGATTTTGATAATTATTATTATGAGTTGCAGCTGTATAAGACAATAAGCAATACAAATCATAATAAGCTCTACACATATAGACTTGAAGATAATTTCGGCAGAGGAACTCTCGATTTATCAAATAAGGTTATCGAAAACGGCAACGGACTTTATTATGTAATTCTCAATAAGCGTTACAGAAGCTCCGGTGAAATTCAATCTTCTTATGAATCATGGGAAAGGAATTTTAATGTTGCAGATCATCTTTACTTTACCTCACAATCGCCCGCGAACAATTCCGTGGGGAATTATTATGCAGGTGCAAAACTCAATATTAGTTATACAGTTGCGCAGCTTCCGCAATGGATGCTGAATGCCGGTGTTACCGTTAAGTCACCGTCAATTTCAATTTACGATTATGATTACCACGGAATTGCTGTGCTTTATGAGGATAACATCGATGCACGTTCGTGGTCGGATTACTGGATTTTGCCCGAAAACCGTATAGGTGAAAGACTTATTTTCAGCTATAATGTTTACCTTTACAGCGGAAACGGTACACGCTCCGAGTCATATCTTCACAGTGAGTTTGATGTCGAGGTCGTTGAAAACGATAATCCTGACGGTGTTTCGCTCAACTTCACGGTTACTAAACCCGTAATGGGAAATCATCCGAGTTTTTCTCTCGGCGGCTCCGGTATAGCAAACGCTTATTTCAGTTCGCAGCTTGTCTGGCAGGAAAAAACGGGAATCGGTTATTATTCGTGGCGAAATCTCACAAGCAGTGATGTTTTCAGAAGCGGCGTTACATATCGTCCGCTTATTAAGCTGACGCCCAAAGGTACACTTGTTCCGAAAATAAAATCAGTGTTTATCAACTCGGCAGCTGCCGATACCGGCTATTTCAGCGGTAATACCGTCGGTTATGCCGTGAATATGATGGTAGAGGATACCTATTATCCGATATATATCGGCGTTGTGCAGGTAGGTGACGGCAACAGTCACGATGTTCTGAATGACGGCGGCAGCGTGAAATTTTACCTTGAGGGCGAACTTCAGACTGAAGATCACCGATACAGCAAGGTGCTTGAACTGAATAATGCTGATATAACTACCGATATGGTGCATTCCGCAGAGGGTGAAGCTATGTCTGCAATTCGCATTGAAGACGATATTCACATTCTGCTTGTAGGTGAAAATCACATAACAAATATATATGACACCGTAAACGGCATTACCTTCTGGGATCAGTCGTATGAAAGCTTTTGGGGTAGCGGCTCGCTCGATATTTCCGTTTCAAATAACTACCGTACGGCAATTTACGGCAGCGCCATGATGCTTTCTTTATATGACAATGTAACCATTACCGCCTCGGGCAGCCGTGCCGTGTATACAGATTACAATAACGATGTCGGTGAAATAGAACTTTATGATAACAGTTCGCTCTACACTTACGGTTACCGTACCGATGATGACGAAGATTTATATACTATTGAGGCACCTTACATAAATATGTATAACAACAGTTATCTTTACACAGAGCACGAATGGAATGAGCCTGCTGTGCTCAGCTGGAGTACGTCTTTTGCAGGGTTTAGGACCGATGTAATTATCAGAGGTATAAGAATAACTCACGACGGTCAGGTCAACAGGGAATGGACAGATCTTGAATGCATTAACGGTGATTACAAAACCACACCGCAGGAAGAAGACTACCGTGCTCTTGAAATAAGAGCATCTCTCGAAAACAGACATACTGTTTCGGGAACACTTGATTCTTATATGAATAATTACAATATATCGCTATGCCTGAGAGATCAAAACACAAATGTGCTTTGCAATGCAGTTACGGTTACCGATAGGAGCGGCACATACTCCATTACGGGAGTAAGACCCGGCTCGTACACAATGACGGTTGAAAAGAAAGGTCATGTATCCCGTACTTACTATATTACTGTTGGAAATGACGATGTAACGAAAAATGTTGCCATTTGCCTTTTCGGTGACTCAAACGGAGACAATAAACTAGATGATAATGATTATCAGACAATGGTGAACAGAGCCTTAGTGGCAGATAACCTTACGCCCGAGGATACATCGCGCAACGGCAATTATTCGCGTGTTTGCCTTGATATGGACTGCGACGGTGTTGTCGATGTTCTTGACTGCGCATTGCTGGAAAGAAGTATTCATTGATTTATCATCTGCATAAATTGTGTATAATCATTTATTTCAGGACATAGTACATCCCCTTGTCTTTTTTTAGTGATTCGGCGCGATTCGTGTGAGTCGCGCTGTTTTGTTTTTGATTGCGAAAATTGAGGGGAAATTGTAGGGGTCGCACAGTGCTGCGACCCGATTTGCCCGCAGGGCAAAAGGCAAACAACGCAGTTTTCACGAAACCGCGTTGTTTTTTTATGTTTCATATTATAATCCGGCGCTTCGCGCCCCGAAATTATTCATCATTCATTACTCGTTATTCGTTACTATATTATTCACCCACACCCGCTTTTTCAGCAGTATGTAGCCGAACACATCCTTTAATAAAAACAGTGAGTTTACTACGGGGAATGCAACCCAGATCGAAACGCCGAACACATAGTAAAGCAGGAATGCCGCAGGCACGTTTATTGCCAGCACAAACACACTGTCCATAAGGAATGTAATAAATGTTTTGCCGCCGCTTCTTATGGTGAAATACGAAGCGTTTGCAAACGCGTCTATCGGTGCAATAAAGGCGCTGACTTTGATGAAATACGCGGCGAATGCCTTTGATTCATCCGAGGTGTTGTAAAGCTTCGGCACAAGTCCGCCTATTGAGAAAACAATCACCGAAATGCACGCGCTTATCGTTACCGAAAACGCTATCAGCTTGCGCGCGGTGTCTATGGCTTCATCAAATTTCCCGGCGCCGAGCAGCTTGCCGACTATTATGCCGATGCTTGAGCCGAGCGAAAGGAACGCTATATTTGAAAGATTCATAACCGTTGACGAAATGCTGTAACCTGCCACTACCGAAATGCCGTGCAGGCTGTATGCCACGCTTAAAAGCGACATACCGCTTGACCACATAAATTCGTTGAATAAAAGCGGCATACCCTTAACGGTTATTACCTTAAACACCGCTTTGGGTATTTTAAACGACTTGAACAGCCCTTTTACATAAACGAAGCGCGAGCGCTTTCTGATTATGTAAACTACTATTATCGCGAGTTCTACAAAACGCGAAATCACCGTAGCTATCGCCGCACCCACAACTCCCAGCGCAGGTGCGCCGAACTTGCCGAAAATGAGTATGTAATTAAAGAGGCAGTTCGTAAGCACCGCAATAAAGCCTGCCGCCATCGGTGCAACGGTTTCGCCCGTTTCGCGCAGCGTGCTTGAAACGGTCTGCGCCGCCGCAAACGGCACAAGCCCCACAATCATCACGGCAAGGTACTTTTTGCCGTAGTCAAGGGTGAGCAGCGGGTCTGCGCTTTCGTCCGCTTCGTGCAGAAAGAGGTTTATTAGCGGCTCATCAAAGAACATCAGCAGTGCCACAAATGCCGCAACAAGCAGCGTAACCGACAGAATTTTGTACCTGACGGTGTAGCGTATGCCGTCGTTATCATCCTTGCCGTAGAACTGCGCCGTAAAAATTCCCGCGCCGCTCAATGCGCCGAAAATCGCAAGATTGCAGATGAACAAAAGCTGGTTTACGACCGCAACACCGCTCATCTGCTCGGTGCCGAGCGAGCCGACCATAAGATTGTCGAGCATACTTACGAAATTCGTAATAAAGTTCTGTATCATTATGGGTACGGCTACCGTAAGCGTTGCCTTGTAAAAGTCTTTTGTGCCTATATATTTTTTAATTCCGTGAGTTTCAGTCATATTATTTAATCAAATCGTTCTCTTTAATGTAGTTTACAACTTCATCGACCGTGGTGAATGCGAGAGCAACCACCGTATCGGCACCGCCGTAGTAAACGGCTATTCTGCCGGTTTCGCTGTCGGCAAGTGCGGCGCAGGGGAATACAACGTTAGGCACATCGCCCACAAATTCATAGTCCGTCTGCGGTGAAAGCAGGTAGCTGTCCGCCCTGTGCAGTACCTTCCACGGCTCGTCGCGGTCGACTATCATGGCGCCCATACTGTATGTAAAGCCGTTGCAGCTCGTAATGACACCGTGGTAGAAGCAGAGCCAGCCCTCATCGGTTTCAATGGGAGTGGGACCTGCGCCGACCTTGGTCATTTCCCAGTTATTGACGGGGCTTATCACGAAACGGTGCTTGCCCCAGAATGTAAGGTCGGGGCTCTGACTTACGAAAATATCGCCGTAAGGGGTGTGGCCCTTATCGCACGGGCGCGAGAAAAGATGGTAATTACCGTTGATTTTACGGGGAAAGAGTACGCCGTTTCGCGAAACGGGAAGCACTGCATTTTCTTTTCTGTCCCAGGTCTTGAAATCCTCGGTAACGGCAATGCCTATGGAGGTGCCGCGCTCGGTGGGCACTACCCACGAAAGGTAGTATTTGCCGTCTATTTCGCAAAGGCGCGGGTCGTAGCCGGGGAAGATTTTTTCATTATTGAGGTGCCAGTGAATGCCGTCTGCGCTTTCGCCGGTAACAAGGTACTGCTCGCGTGTGCGGTCATCCATTCTGAAAACTCCTGCGAAGCCGTCTTTATACGGAACTACCGCAGAATTGAAAATGCTGTTTGCATTCTTTACGAATGTGCGGTCGATTATCGGGTTTTCCGTATAGCGCCACACGGGATCAGTACAACCGGCGGGCTTGTCCTGCCACGGAATGTTTTTTATTGTAGAATTAAGTATTTTTGCCACAAAAATTACCTCCTGCTGTCAAAATAATTCAGGGTTTCGATTATAAGTGCGCCCGTATCTGTTACGGTTTTGCGCTTAACCGCCGAAAGCTTGTCGTTATGCTTGGTGTGAGCCTTGCCTATATTCTTTTTGGAGCTGCCGAGTGAGCACGAGGCAAGCCCTGCCGCCGAAAACGGCGTGTATGATGCGCTGCCGAGGAGCGAACGCTCCTTTTTAAGCGGTATGTTCAGATTGTCGGCGGCATCGGCAATGACCGAAGCGATTTCGGCGTTGCCGTTAACACCGCTGCCGTCGCGGAAAAATACGCACAAATCCTTTGACGAGGTTATTTCATCAATGGGTATGAACACCGTGGGCACATCCGAAAACAGCCTGCGGTGTTTTCGCGCAAAAGCGTACGCGCCTGCGCGTGAGGAATATTCGGAGCCGACTATAAGGCAGCATATTTCCGTACCCTCATAGCGCTGCGCACTTTCAAAAAACTGCTTGATGATGCCGATTATAAGTGACGACGGAATAAGCGATGAGCTTACTCCGGAAGCGGTTGCTTTGGGGTCGGTCAATAAAAGTGCCGCCGCATAAACGGGCACAAATAAAAAGCACAGCACGCAAAGCGCGGTAAAAGCCGCATTTTTCTGCGGCGCGCCCGAAAACAGAAATGCCGCCTCACTGCAAAACAGCAGCGTGTTGCCGACAATGGATACTACAGAAATTATAAACGGCGTATCCGAGCCGAAAACGCGTGTGCGCAGGCAGGGCGGTGCGTCGGCACGCGAAACAAGTACCACGCGGTTTTTGACTTCACCGCGCGGATATCTTTTTCCGAACACATTTACGGAATATTTTGATTTGATTATAAAGTTAAGCTTGTCGCCGTCAAAAACGAATTTGTATGCGAAAATCGCGAAGCAGAAAAGGCTGACCGCGAGCGAAAGACCTGCGGAAAATGCCTTGCCGCTTGCCGCAGATGCGGCAAAAAGTATATTGCACAGTATAAGCAGTACGCTCAGAATCTTTTGCGTTACCGTGCCTGCGCCGGGGTGTGTACGGAACTTTTCTTCAAGCGTTTCATCGCAGTATTTCATAAGCTCGCCCAGGAAAATCTTCTGCGCCTTTTTTTCACTCTCGGATCCTGCGCGGCGTTTTGCGGTGCGCTCGGTAATATCCTGCGCGGTTTCAAATACATATTCGGTTGTTTCGGTATCAAGGTGCGGTACAACAGTCATATCAACCACCGATTACAGCCTTGAATTTTTCATAGGCTTTTTCCCATTCGCCGCAGTCGGCAGGGGCATATATTTTAAGGTTTTCGCCGTCTGCGATAATTTGTCTTACCTGCTTTATATCTTTTACGGCACCGCCCGAAAGCAGCTGCACGGCTATGTTGCCGAGCGCGGTTGCTTCAATCGGACCGCCGTAAACATTCACGCCGCAGCTGTTTGCGGTCATTTGCAGCAGCAGTCTGTCCTTGGTGCCGCCGCCCATAACGTGAATTCTGTCGTAATCCCTGCCTGTGCAATCCTTGATGCCGTCAAATGTGTAGCGGTATTTAAGCGCAAGGCTTTCGTATAT
>JAZUJG010000048.1:0-4723 GCA_045642645.1 Acutalibacteraceae bacterium
GTGATTTTATGAATTTACGGATTCGTGATATGCGCGAGGACCGCGATTTAACGCAGGCACAGGTCGCCAAGATACTTTCGTGTGACCAATCGCTGTATTCAAAATACGAACGCGGCGAACGGCTCATTCCGCTTGACAGAATTGCCGTGCTTGCAAAATTTTACGGCACAAGCATTGATTACCTCGCGGGACTTACGGATAAAATATAGCATATACCAACAGGCTTTACGGTTATGTGCCGTAAAGCCCATTTTGTTGTTATACACTTTTATGAGCGAATAATCAAGGCAATTTCACACTTTTATGAGCGAATAATTCCGCATTTTCACACTTTTCCGAAAAATTTATTGTAATTGTCGGCCATTTTCATTGCTGACTGCGCAAAAAATGCCGAACAAGATAAAACAAAGTAAAATATTGCTTGCATTTATGTAATATGTGTGGTATTATGCTTGCAACGATAAATTAAATGATAGAGGCGCATCGCATTATCAGTAGCAAATGTTTCACGGGCTCAGGCAAAGTCACGGCATTTGTGAAAGGAATCGTTGCCGAAGGCAGTTTCGCCAAAACTGTACTGGTGGTTAAGATAATATCTTACCTACTGTCGCTTCTGCGGAGAGCTATCTTAATTATTTCATTTCACGGTTGTTATATGGGATAAGCGAGGTAGTCGATTCACGTCGGCTATTTTTTCTTTTATCGGAATACAAATTTCAAGGAGATATTCAAATGACAAAAAACAGTATTTTCAGAGGCGCTGCCACTGCCCTTATAACACCGCTTAACGAAAACGGAATCGACTACGAGCAGTTCGGCAGACTTATCGACTGGCAGATCGCGCAGGGAATAGATGCGCTTGTTATCTGCGGTACCTCGGGCGAAGGCTCGACTTTAAGCGATAAGGAACATAAAGCAGCGCTTGATTTTGCGGTAAAGAGAGCAAACGGCAAGGTCCCCATGATTGCGGGTACAGGCTCAAACGACTGCGCTTATGCCATTGAGCTTACTAAATTCGCCTGCGAAATCGGCTACGATGCGATGCTGCTCGTTACACCCTATTACAACAAAGCAACACAGAACGGTCTTATTAAGACCTTTACCGCCATTGCCGATGAAAGCACAAAACCGTGCATTCTTTACAATGTACCTTCAAGAACGGGCGTAAATATAGAGCCTGCAACATATAATGCTCTTGCAGACCATCCTATGATAACCGCAATCAAGGAAGCAAACGGCAATATTTCAAAAATAGTTGAAACCATGGCTCTGGTGGGCGACAGACTCGATATGTATTCGGGCAACGACGACCAGATAGTGCCGATTCTTTCAGTCGGCGGCTCGGGCGTTATCTCGGTACTTTCAAATGTTCTGCCCGCCGAAACATCACTTATGTGCAAAAAGTTTTTTGACGGCGATATAAAGGGTGCGCTCGATATGCAGTTAAAATATCTGCCCTTTATAAATTCACTGTTCTGCGAGGTAAATCCCATACCTGCCAAGGCAGCAATGGCGGCAATGGGCTTCTGCGAAAATTACGTGCGCCTTCCCCTTACACCTATGGAGGATGCTCACAGAGAGAATATGCTCGGCCTTATGCGTGAGCTGGGGTTAAATGTATGATTAAGATTATTTTAAACGGTGCCTGCGGAAGAATGGGCAGGGAGGTTGAAGCGCTCGTCGCCTCAACCGATGATATCACGCTCTGCGCAAGGGTCGATAAGTTCGGTGACGGCTGCTTCACCTCACTTTCGGAATATACGGGCGAAGCGGATGTGATTATAGATTTTTCGCATCACAGCGCGGTAACGGAGCTGCTTGAATACGCCGCGCAAAGAAAAATCCCCGTTATCGTTGCAACCACCGGGCACACCGAGGATGAAAAAGCACTTATACAAAAAGCCGCCGAAAGCACTGCGGTATTCCATTCGGCAAATATGTCACTGGGTGTGGCTCTGCTTGCGGAGCTTGCAAAAAAAACAGCGCTTGCCATGCCCGATGCGGATATTGAAATCGTGGAAACCCACCACAACAGAAAGCTGGATGCCCCGAGCGGTACGGCGCTCATGCTTGCCGAGGAATTAAAGGAAACACGCGAGAATGCCGCGTTTGCCATAGGCAGAAGCGGTCAGTGCAAGCGCGAAAAGAACGAAATAGGCATACAATCCGTACGCCGCGGTAATATTCCCGGCATTCACGAGGTGCTTATTTCCACCGACAGCCAGACAATCACGCTCAAGCACGAGGCTCATTCAAGAGCGTTGTTTGCCGAGGGTGCCGTTTCAGCCGCAAGGTTTATGGCAGGCAAAAAGCCCGGACTTTACAATATGAAAAGTATGATAGAATAAGGTGACACCATGATAAAAATAGGCATTTGCGGATACGGCAATTTAGGCAAAGGCGTTGAAGCCGCAGTTATGAATAATCCGGATATGGAGCTTGCGGCAGTATTTACAAGAAGAAATCCCGACGGCGTAAAAATAAAAACAGCCGGCGCGGCCGTGTATTCGTTTGACAGCATTGCGGAGTTCAAGGGTAAAATTGATGTCATTATAAACTGCGGCGGCAGTGCTTTCGATTTGCCGAAAACCACTCCCGAAATTGCGGAAAACTTCTGCGTTATAGATTCATTCGATACCCACGCAAAAATCCCGGAGCACTTTAAAGCCGTAAACGAAGCGGCATTAAAAGGCGGCAATATCGCAATTATTTCCGTCGGCTGGGACCCGGGTATGTTTTCCCTCAACCGCCTTTATATGAATGCCGTGCTCCCCGACGGAAATGATTACACATTCTGGGGCAGAGGCGTTAGCCAGGGGCATTCCGATGCTATAAGAAGAATTGACGGCGTAATTGATGCAAGGCAATACACCGTTCCCGTTCCGCAAGCCGTTGCAAGAGTAAGGAACGGCGAAAATCCCGTGCTTTCCACGCGTGAAAAGCACACAAGGGAATGCTACGTGGTTGCCGCCGAGGGTGCGGACAAGGCGCGTATCGAAAATGAAATCAAGACCATGCCGAATTACTTTGCAGACTACGACACCACAGTTACATTTATTACTCTTGAAGAACTGCAGCGCGACCATATCGGCATACCGCACGGCGGCAATGTTATAAGAACGGGCGTTACGGGCTTCAATAAAGAAACGAAACAAACCATAGAATACAGCCTCAAGCTCGAAAGCAACCCCGAATTTACGGGCAGCGTTATTGCGGCGTATGCGAGGGCGGCTTACAGATTGAAAACCAACGGCGAAACCGGCTGTAGAACGGTTTTCGATATTGCTCCCGCTCAGCTTTCATATATGAGCGGCGAAGAAATAAGGGCACATATGCTTTAATAAAGGAAGTTCAAAATGATTTGCTCCAATTTATCCGTAAATGAAAACGGACATCTCGAATTTGCGGGAACGGATACTATCCGGCTTGCCGAAAAATACGGCACCCCCGCTTATATTATGGATGAAAATAAAATCAGAGAAAAATGCCGTATTTATAAAGAAACTATGAGCGAGTGCTTCAGGAAGGGCTCAATGCCGCTTTTTGCAAGTAAATCCCTCTGCTTTAAAAGAATTTACGAAATCGCGGCAGAAGAAAATATAGGCATTGATATTGTTTCCCCCGGTGAAATTTTTACTGCGGCAAAAGCCGGATTTCCCATGGAAAGAGCATATTTCCACGGCAACAACAAAACCGATGCCGATATTTCCTTTGCAATGGAGCAGGGCGTAGGCTTTTTCATATGCGACAACCGCGATGAGCTTGCGGCTATAAACGCCGAGGCGGCAAAACGCGGAATAACTCAGAAAATACTGCTGAGACTCACTCCGGGTATAGACCCGCATACGCACGCAAAAATTTCGACAGGAAAAGTCGATTCAAAATTCGGCGCGGCAATAGCAACCGGTCAGGCAAAAGAACTCACAACATTTGCGCTCTCGCTGAAAAATATTGATTTGCAGGGCTTTCACTGCCATATAGGCTCGCAGATTTTTGAGTGTGAGCCTTTCTGCGATGCGGCGGAGATTATGATTGAATATATGGCACAGGTGAAACGCGAGCTCGGATTCACCGCAAAAATTCTGAATTTAGGCGGCGGAATGGGCGTAAGGTATGTTGAAGCCGACCCGCACATAGACTATGCCGCAAATATAGCCGCCATAGCCGCCAAGGCCAGGGCGTTTTGTGAAAAGCACGGTATGGACGAGCCTGTTGTGCTTATGGAGCCGGGCAGAAGCATAGTTGCCGATGCGGGACTCACCCTCTACACAGTCGGCGGCACAAAAGAAATACCCGGATTCAAAAACTATGTTTCCATAGACGGCGGTATGACCGACAACCCGAGATACACGCTTTATCAGGCAAATTACACAGTCGCTTTGGCGAACAGAATGAACGAAGCGGCGGACTTTGAATGCACCGTTGCAGGAAGATGCTGCGAAAGCGGCGACCTTATACAGGAAAATGTGCTGCTGCCCAAGCCGCGCAGGAGCGATATACTCGCCGTTATGACAACGGGCGCATATAATTACGCCATGGCTTCAAACTATAACGCCATTTGCAAGCCGCCGATTATTATGGTGAACGACGGCGATGACTATGTTGCAGTAAAGCGCGAAAGCTATGAGGATATGATTTGCTGCCAGTTATAATTACAGCCGGCACTTCCCCCTTCAAATTTACAACGATTAAATATTAAAACAGCTCCGGGATGCAAAAGCAT
>JAZUJG010000049.1:0-8229 GCA_045642645.1 Acutalibacteraceae bacterium
ATCGCATTCCCCACTCAGGCGGAGAATTTCTTTGAAAAACGCGCTGAGGAAAAAAAGAACACTTACACCTACGATTTCAAGGCAATCAATTAAGGAGGGAACGGTATGCCTATTTCCTTGCAGATTACCGAAATAACAAAACCGCAGGCATTTCTGATTGCCGCGGCGGGCTTTGTGCTTGTGCTTGTGGTGCTTGCAGTACTTGCGCTGTTCATCAAGCTTTTGTCGGCAGCAGTCGGCGGCGCCGCAAAAAAAGAGACGAAGCCGCAGGCTGCGGTAAATGCACCGGCAGCGCCGGCAGAGAAGCCGCAGAAAACAGAGGCGGTAAACACCGCAGATGCTCCCGCGGCGGCAGATGCCGCACCGTCGGGTTACATTACACTTGACGGCGTAAGCGAGCAGGATGCGGCGGCAGTTATGGCGATTACCGCATTCAAGCTCGGCAAATCCGTGGAAAATCTTAATTTCAGCAGTATTAAAAGACTTAATCAGGACCCCGTGCTTGAGGGTATAAGCGAGCAGGATGCCGCCGTAATAATGGCGATAACCGCAAACAAGCTCAACAAGCCGCTTGAAAATCTTGATTTCAAATCTATTCGATTGGTGGAGGAATAAGAATGAACTACAAAGTTACTTTGAACGGAAAAATATATGAGGTAGAGGTTACCGAATGCGATGCCAAGGTTACGGGCGTTTCGCAGGTACCCGTAAGCGCAGTTGCTGCTCCGGCACCCGTTGCCGCCGCTCCTGCTGCCCCCGCTGCCGCCGCTCCCGCTGCCGCACCCGCTGCGCCTGCCGCATCTGCCACAGACGGCACTCCCGTTAAGGCTCCGATGCCCGGCACAATAATCGCCGTTAAAAAGAACGCCGGCGAAGCCGTAAAAGCAGGCGATGTTGTGGTAGTTCTTGAAGCAATGAAAATGGAAAATGACATTGTCGCTCCCTGCGACGGCACGGTAAAAGCAATAGTTGCCGCAAAGGGTGCTTCGGTAAACACCGATGATGTTATTGCCGTTATAGGCTGATTCCGACTGTCGAAAGGAAACTGATTATGGATTTCGGTACAATTCTCACAAATTTATGGGAACAGTCCGGTCTTTACGCGCTTGACTGGCGCAACCTGGTTATGATAGGCGTTGCCGTCATATTCCTGGTGCTCGCCATCAAATTCAAGTTTGAGCCGCTTCTGCTTGTTCCCATTGCATTCGGTATTCTTCTTGCAAATCTGCCCGGCGCGGATATTATGAAGGATGTTACCGGCGGCGAGCTCGGCAGTTACGGGCAAGCCGCGATAGAGGGCGCGCACTGGTACGAATCGGGCATACTGCGCATACTGTATGTCGGCGTAAAGTCAAGCATATTCCCCTGCCTTATATTTATGGGCGTAGGCGCTATGACGGATTTCGGTCCCATGCTTTCAAACCCCGTGAGCCTTCTGCTCGGCGCGGCAGCGCAGCTCGGCATTTATGTTGCGTTCATCATCGCCATACTTTCCGGCAAATTCACCCCGCAGGAAGCCGCTTCTATCGCCATTATCGGCGGCGCGGACGGTCCCACGGCAATATTCCTTGCCTCAAAGCTCGCCTCGCAGCTTTTAGCACCCATTGCGCTTGCGGCGTACTCATATATGGCGCTGATCCCGATTATTCAGCCCCCCATTATGAAAGCGCTCACCACCGAAAAGGAGCGCAAGGTCGAAATGAAGCAGCTCCGCAAGGTTTCAAAGACCGAGAAAATCATATTCCCCGTTGCAGTGCTTATTTTCTGCGCGCTGCTTCTCCCCTCGGTCGTTCCGCTTCTCGGTATGCTTATGTTCGGTAATCTGCTTAAAGAATGCGGCGTTACCGAAAGACTTTCCGACACGGCGCAGAATGCACTCATGAACATAGTTACCATTATGCTCGGCGTGTGCGTTGGCGCAACCGCGAACGGCCAGGATTTCATTCAGCTCAAAACCCTGCTTATTGTGGGTCTCGGCTTTGTGGCATTCTGCTTCTCAACCGTAGGCGGCGTGCTGTTCGGCAAGATTCTTTATGTTGTAACAAAGGGCAAAATCAACCCCCTTATCGGCGCGGCAGGCGTTTCCGCAGTTCCCATGGCGGCTCGCGTTGCTCAGGATGAGGGCAGAAAATACAACCCCACGAACTTCCTGCTCATGCACGCTATGGGTCCCAATGTTGCGGGCGTTATAGGCTCGGCAGTCGCGGCAGGCTTCCTGCTCGCGGTGTTCGGGTAAGTTTGGCAAACAAATTATCAACTGTAATAAAAAAGGATAAAGACCAAAAAATACGAGGTATAGCATATTTAAAAATAAAAAAAGGAGCGGTTTAATATGACTGTAAGGAAAATAACAAGACGAATACTGTATGGCATTTTGTGTATTTTTCTTGTTTTGTGTATGGTTACCCTTCTAATTTTTATTTTTCCCGTTACATTTAAAAAAGAATCGGGTTTAACGCTGACCGCCACAGATATACACTATGACGAATTTGGAGACTCTTGGTTTCATGAAGAAACAATTGATAACAGTTCTTCATCAAGCATATTTTATGAAATATATGATTCTGAATTATCTGCTTTGGATTATTTGAAAGTAAACAAACAAAAAGATGATTTCAAAGAATATACTGTTTCAATCAAATTTAAAAATGATACAGAGCGGACATTCGGCTATTTTTCGGTTAAATCAAAAACCAATCGTGATATTGTTGTCGCAAACAGTTTGCGGAATAATGATATTATTTATATTGCTCCGAATAGTGAAGATTCGGTAGGTGTAACCGTTTATGCACGCAACAGTGTTGATGAACAAAGTGTAATTGATTTTTGCAAAGAAAATATAAAATTTACTTACATTGATATTACACATGCGCCTGAAACAGGATATTTAACCTACCTTTTGCTTGTGTTGAAAAGTAAAACTTTTTGTTACAGTATTCCGATAAATCAATAAAAGAAAAGACGACGATTCCAAACCGCTGAAAAAGTAAGGTTTTAAGCGGTCTGAACAGTCCAAAACTTGTCCATGTTTTGTTCAAAGAAACGATTTTGAAAAAAGAAGTGGATTTTCAAGGAGGCAAAACCATTTTGCGTTTGTTTGGAACCGCTTATAAAGACGGCAAAGAAGTGCCGTTTGAAGAAACGCGCACATACGATTTTTTAATTGCTGATAAAGTATCCTAATAATCAGCACAACTAAAACAAACGGAGTGATTGTAATGGCAGCTTTCAAATCAAAACCCGATTGCTTTACCTTATCAAACGGCGTGAAGATTCCCTGCATAGGCTACGGCACCTGGAAGACACCGAACGACATTGCCGAAAGGTGTGTTAAGGATGCACTCGATGCGGGCTACCGCCATATAGACACCGCCTTTGTTTACGGCAACGAGGTGGGCGTCGGCAGCGGCATCAAGGCTTCCGGCGTGAACCGCGGTGACATATTCCTCACCTCGAAGCACTGGGTAACCTGCAGGGGTTACGAAAAAACTCTTGAAGCTATTGACACCTCGCTCAAAAATCTCGGTACCGATTATCTCGACCTTTACCTTATTCACTGGCCCTGCGTTGAAAAAATCAGCGAAAACTGGGCAGAAATAAACAGCGACACCTGGCGCGGCTTTGAAAGAGCGTATAAGGACGGCAAGCTCAGAGCAATAGGCGTAAGCAATTTTCAGAAAAAGCACCTTGAGCCGCTTTTTGAAAACGCCGAAATCAAGCCCATGGTAAACCAGATGGAGTTCCACCCCGGCTATTCGCAGTTTGATAATGTTGAGTATTCACTCGGCAAGGGTATGGTCGCGGAAGCGTGGAGCCCTCTGGGCGACGGCGCGGTGTTCAAAGATGCGCACCTCGCCGAAATCGCCGCAAAATACAACAAGAGCGTTGCGCAGCTTTGCGTAAGGTTTGCGCTGCAATGCGGTGTGCTGCCCCTGCCGAAATCAACCGATAAAGGCAGAATGGCAAGCAATACCGATGTGTTTGATTTTGAAATATCCGCTGAGGATATTAAGGCTCTGATAAATTACCCCGTTCTGGGCTTCAGCGGATTTTTGCCCGAGGAAGCACCGGCGGATGCGCTTGTATAATTCAGAATTGTGAATTAAGAATTAAGAAAACAACGCCATCAAGGGTAATTCATTTTTTGGAGATACAACAAAACAGTTAAAAAAAGACAACATTATTTTTGAGATAATGTTGTCTTTTTTTGTATTAGAATATTGAATAATTATCGTCGGATATTTTTTCATCTCCGCCATATTGAAATTTTTCTATATCAATCTGTCAATTTTAAATTTTCAACATTTATTTCGCCAATCGCCTTCATCTGTTTTACGACAGCATTACGAATTAAAACAAGGCGTTCACTTTGCGGTTTGCCCTCGCCTATTAAAACTGAGTTATAGCTTTCGGCATTTGCAAGGACAAGAAGTTGGTTTATTGTAGCGTAGTCACGAATATTACCCTTTTTATCCGGGTTTTTATCACGCCATTCTTTGGCTGTCATACCGAATAGTGCCGTATTTAATAAATCTGCTTCGTCAGCATACTTAAAAGAAATTTGCGAGGGTGTTAAATCGGCAGGTATTAAATATTCTTTAATTGCATCTGTATGAATCCGGTAATTCAGCCTTGCAATTTCACGATTCAAATTCCAATTCAATGAAAGCCTGCTGTTTTCATCAGATTTTAATCTCTTGTAATCTTGTATTATGTAAAGCTTAAATTCAGCAGAAATCCATGATGCAAATTCAAATGCAATGTCCGAATGGGCAAAAGTACCTCCGTATCTTCCGGATTTTGAAACGATACCGATAGCGTTTACTCCCTCAATCCATTTTTTCGGAGACATTGTAAATGCGTTCGCTCCTGCTTCATTTTTAAACCCCTCGAATTCGATGGGTTTAAAATCGGGATTATTAAGACTTTCCCACAATCCCAAAAACTCAATTACATCCCTGTTACGCATCCAATTTTGGATGACGGCAGATGGCTCATCACTTTTAAACCGAGCAATATCCGTTAATGAAATATATTCATTTTGAAAGTCATTTGTATAAATAGAAATATCAATATCTTTTGCGTGGATTACATCTTTTACGGTTTTATTCATATTTCCCTCCGATTTTGTAATTGCAACAATTTCATACTACATTTTGCCTTCGAGAAGAAGAAAACACTTTCTGCATCTAAATGCGGCTGCATCTTCTTAACTCTCAATACCTCATCAGCGGTGCGGGTTTTTCGCTTTTTACAAGCTTCTGCTTACCGTAAAGCTTTGCTGCGAAAGCGATTATTGCCGCAGGCGGCATAAGCGGCGAGGCGGCGCACACCACGGCGAACAGTATCGCCATAAGCGCTTCGCCCGCGTGTGAAGCGGGGCGCTTCGGCTCATACGGCTTTGCGGGGATTTTCGTGTAATCTATTTTGCCGCTGACATTGTCTGCGCCGTCGGTGCATAGCAGATCCTCAATAATATCAAACATTGTATAACCCTGCAGCGATTTTTTCCTTATATCCTTGAACGGCTGTGCATTTATTACGCTTTCTGCAAGTGCGGCGAGCGCCACGCCGAATTTATATTCGGGCGAATCGGGCGTATAAAGTCTTCTGCCGTCAAGCATATTGAATGCAAGATTTATAATGTAATCAAAGATTTTTATATCCCTGATTTTTTCATATTCCGCTTTTGTGAGCTTCGCATTGCCGCGCACAAGGAAATATAAATCCCCTATTTTCAGCGTGCGCAGGCGCTTTGCAAGCACCGTGTTTTTGCCGCAGATATCTCTGTAATAATCATCGTACATACGGCGGAAATAGTATTTATTAAGGTCATCCTCGGCGCAGTCGACATTCTGCGGTTTTCTGACATTCACGCTCTCATAGCTTATTTTGTGATTTGCGCCGTCAAAATCCACTATTCTGTACTGCGGCGGGTAGAAGCGCACCGACGGTGTCATAACAGAGCAGATGGTATTGCCCTTATCGGAGCGCATAAAGCTTATATCGCTTGCGTGAGTGTGCCCCACAAAAATCAGCTTTACGCCGATATCGGCAAGCGTATGCCCCGTGTACGGTGTGCGCAGATTTTTCACCGATGCACCGAGTCTGTGAGCCGAAACAATCGGTTTTATGGGGTGGTGCGAGCAGGCGAAAATCGCCTTGCCGTCGCGCTCCGCCTCAACGACCATCTGCTTTATCCACTTAAAGCAGCCCGGTGAAAACGATGCGCTTATATCGGCACATTCCACATTGCGGAAAATATCGTTGAGCATAAGGCAGCGCGTGTTTTCATCAAGGTCAACACAGTAGCAGTATTCCTGCGCATAGGAAGAATACGCTTCGTCGGGCCCGAACTCCTTATAAATGTTCCATATTTCAAGGTCGGTGAGCGCGGGTATGAGCTTCGGCGCAGGGTCGCCGCCGCCGAGCGCACGCTTTGAGTCATCGGTAAGCAGTGCGGCAAAATCCTCGTTTTCCGGCTCAAAATAGGGAGCGTTCCAAGGCTCGCTCTTATATTTCAGCTTACTGTCGCCGTACATTCTCACAAACGCCTTCTGGTGACGGTAGTCGTGCGTGGCGAATATAACGAAAACGCGCTTGCCCTGCGCTTTTATGCCGCGCAGAATTTCAGCCAGATCCTCGTGGCTGTAGCTGTCGCCCGAATCCGTAAGGTCGCCGGTTATAATAACGGTATCGCCGTCCTCGGCAGCCTGCCTGAGTGCCTGCTCGGTAACGGCAATATCGTTGAGTGTGTCAATTCCGGCATCCGCGGTGCAGCTTCTGCGCGAAATGTAGTGGGTATCGGACATCATAACGAGTTTCATACAAACACTCCCGTATATAATACTGAAAAGAGGCTTGAAAAACCGGATTTCAAGCCTCTTTGTTATTCATAGCTCTGTGTGCATTGTGTTTATCCTCATACAGCTTTTCATCGGCGGCGGCTATCCATTTATCAATGCTTTTGCCGCTGTCATATTTTGCGTAGCCCGCGCTTACGGAAAGGTCATATTCGGCATCGGTTTCCACAACGCTCACGGCATCCCTGAGCTTGTCGCATATAAGCTGAATCGCCAATTCATTCGATTCGCAAACGACCGTAAATTCATCGCCGCCGTAGCGGGCAAGGAAAAGACCGTTCTGCTCGCAGTATTTTGAAAGTGCGCCGGCAACAAGGCAAAGCGCTCTGTCACCCTCGGTGTGACCGTAGTTGTCGTTTATGCCCTTGAACTTGTTTATATCCATCATTATGATGTAAAGCCCTCTGCTGTTTCCGGCTTCGCGGTAATCGGCAGTAGTTTCAAGCAAATGGCGGTCAAGACGGTAGCGGTTGTTGAGCCGAGTGAGGCTGTCTCGTGTAATTTTCTGCTCCTGCAGACGAACAAATACATTTACAAGACCGAGCGTTATGCCGAAGCCCGTTAGCAGTAAATCGGACATTATAACCTGAATCACGCCGCAAATCGCAGGGAAAACGATATAGACACCAAGCGCGGTAAAATTCTGCCTTTCGGTGCTTGTACGAGCCTTTTTGCGCAGGATAACCGCCTGCACGCTCGTAATAAACGGATACAGATACAAAAGCAGCAGTTCTATTATGTACATCGGACCGCGATGATAAATGTTGTTTTCATCAATATTAAAGAACCAGCCGTTGAATACCGATGCCACACACAAGCCGAACATAACGGCGAACGGTGCTATGCCGTACCATTTGTCCGAAAGGGTTTTGCTTTTATCCTTAACGAAGCGCATCTCAAAATAGCGCATCCACAGATAACCGAGCAGGCATTCGGCTGTCAGGTCGGCAACATTAAGCACCTTGTTTACGGTAACGGCGGCTAAAAAGCTGCTGCCGTTCACGACCGCCCACAGTGCCTCGCACGACATATACACGCAAGCCATAAGGTAAACGATTTTCAGCCCGTCTATTTCGATTGAGTGGTTCTTCTTCGGCAATGCCGAAACAAGCAAAAGCAACAGTATAACACAGAACACATTACTTACGGTATTTGCTGATATCACGGCACTGCCTCCTTCACAGAATACTTATTTATTTTATAATAGCACTACCGCGTATGGTATGCAATATGTAAAGATTAACAAATATTGTATAATTATTCTGTATTATGCACATAACTATCAAAATCCGTGCATTTTATACGCGTTGACAAATACAAATAAAAATAGTATAGTTATTGTGTATAATTATGTAAGGAGTGGTCA